>NZ_JBFAAI010000025.1:115407-123804 GCF_040639655.1 Actinoplanes sp. NPDC023801
GACACCGGTGCCGCTGATGCCGCTGCTGGCGCGGACGCCGGCGCTGCTAATGCAGCTAATGTCACTGCAGGTGATATCCCTGGCACGGCCACGACGGCGGGTGCTGGTGACGCGGGCGCTGCCGGTAACACGGGTGCTGGTGACGCCGGTGCTGGTAACGCGGGTGCCGCTGGTAACGCGGGCGCTGGTGACGCCGGTGCTGCTAATGCTGCTAATGCGGCTAATGTCACTGCGGGTGGTACTCCTGGCACGGCCACGACGGCCGGTGCTGGTAACGCGGGTGCCGCTGGCAACACGGGCGCTGGTGACACCGGCGCTGCCGGTAACACGGGTGCTGGTGACGCCGGTGCTGCTGGTAACACCGGCGCTGCTAACGCGGCTGGTGCCACTGCGGCTGGCACGCCTGCCACGGCCACGACGGCCGGTGCTGGTGACGCGGGCGCTGCTGGTAACACCGGTGCTGCTGGTAACACGGGCGCCGGACCTGGGGGTGGCGGCGGCACTACGCTGGCGGTGACCGGCGTCAGCGGCGGTTCGCCCACGATCGGCGGCTGAACCACATGGATCAACGGCGGCCGGCTGACCCGGTCGCCGTTGATTGCCGACCTGCTGCGGGTCCGCTTCACGGCGCTTGGCATCGAGCTGTTGCCTCTTGCCTGGCAGCTGCCTGCAGCGTGTTGCAGGAGGAGAACGGCTGCACGTTCGTGGTGCCGCGGTGTGGGCACCAGCGCACGCCGGTCAGGATCGTCCAAGCTTTGCGGCGCGCGATCGCCGCGAGCGGTTGTTCGGTTGAACCCGTCGCTCGGCGTCCGCGGACGGAAGTACGGGGCCGGCATCCAGGGCTTGAGCCCCTCGCCAACCGGGTGGCGCCTCTCGACGGCGACGATCCGGCCGGGCGGCCGGAACCGCCCGGCCGGATGCGACCTGCCAATCGCGTCGTGGGTCAGTCGGTGATCCAGATGCCGTAGTCGCGGGTCGCGGTGCCGAAGTCCTGGAATCCCAGGATCGTGTTGTTGCCGACGTACGTGTAGTTGTTGATCCCCTTGGCGATGACGTTGCCGCTGGCCGACGGACCGAAGACGGGGCCGCCGCTGTCGCCGCCGCGCACCGCCGGCCGGCCGTCCACCTGCCGGGCTTCGACGGCGTCTCCCGAGTCGGTGTTGAACTTCTCGACCCGCAGGCCGCAGACCGGGCCGCCGGTGTCGCGTGCCGAGGAGCCCCCGGACTGGCACAGGTACTCACCGGGGAACACCCAGTCCCAGCCTTCGACGGTGGTGACCACGTTGCTGTCCAGGCCACCCACGTACATCAGGTTGTCGGCCCCGCTCGGGGTGTGTACCAGCGCGATGTCGTGGTCGTCGCGGTCGCCGGTGAACGTACCGATGAATTCGCCGGCGCCGTCGCGGATCTGGTCACCGTTGCTGCCGCAGTGGCCGGCGGTCAGGATGAACTCGGCGGAGGAGTTGCGGACCGGGAAGCCGGTGGTGCAGCGGGAGTTGCCGTTGATCTGGTCGGCGCCGCCCTTCCACTGCGGCCAGTCGTCGCGGCGACTGGTCAGGACCTTCGTTCCCTGGTCGACCACCTCGACCGGTACCCCGACCGGCGGGATCCCGGCCGTGGTGAAGCCGTTTCCGCCGGCCAGGTCGACGACCACGCGGCTGCCGTCCACCGCGTACTTGATGCGCGGCTTCTCGGCGGCCAGGGAGGTACGGAGCCGGGCGCCCGCGGCGCGCAGTTCGCGCAGTGAGTGGGTGGCGGTGGCGATCCGGACGGGAGCTTTCCGCCGCGCGGTGTCGACCGCCCGGCGGACCGGGGCGGGCACCGTGCCTTTCCACCAGAGAACGACCCGGTCGTCCTGGAGCTCGAGCCCGGCGTAACCGTGGTTCGTGCCCTGGCCGAGGATGCGGCGGATGGTTCCGGCGGCCTGTACCAGCGGGATCTGCCGGCGTGCCTCGGCGGGGGACTCGAACCTCTGCGCGGTCGGCTGCGGGGTGGCCGGCTGCGCGGCGGCGGGGGCGGGAGCGCCGGTGATGATCAACGCGACGGTGATGCCGAGAGCTGCGGCCAGACGCCTGTTGTCGTTCATACGGTTGCCTCTCCACGCGGGGACGGGTGAGCCATAGATTGACAACACTCTATAAGTAAAGGTTCCTAAAATCAGCTGTCGCGAGCCGTCCGCAGTGCGGCGGCGGTCTCCCGGGCGTCGTAGTCCGGGCCCACGCCCTCGGCCAGGACCACGTTCCCGGCGATGTGGCCGGTCCGCAACGGCAGGATCCTGCGGTACGCCGGAGACGCGTACCAGTCGTGGGCCGACGCCATGTCCGGGAAGGACAGCATGACCAGCGCGCCCGGCCACTCGCCCTCCACGACCTCGACGGCCGAGCCGTGCACGAGGAAGCGGCCGCCGTACGGCTCCATGGTGTCCTGGATCAGCTCGATGTAGGTGAGCACATCGTCGTGACTCGACGGAGTGTGCAGGTGGGCGACGGCGTACGCGGTCATGGTGATCCTCCCGGTTCAGTGGTGCACCCGATCGTGCCGCCGCCACGTAGCGTTGACGATTACCTGCCAGGTAACGGGGCGCCGCCGGAGTACGCATCCACAGTGGTTGGTAGCGTGCCTTGCCGCCCGGCGGGTGTCCGAGCGGCACACACGGGAGGACATATGCGCCGGACCTTGGCGCGCTTAGCCGCAATGACACTGGCCACGGCCGCGGTGGTGGCCGGACCCGCCGCCTCCGCCGCGGCCGTTCCCGATCCGTACGTTTTCACGTCCGCCGATGTCGGATTCAGTGACGGCAGCACCGAGAAGAGCCGCCCGGAGCGGGTCGCGGCGATGGACGAGTACGTCGGCGACAAGAAGCCGATCATCCGCCTGGACCTGCAATGGGACAAGGTGGAGGAGACCGAGGGCGTCTACGACTGGACCAAGCTCGACGACACCGTCGACGTGGCCTACGCCCAGGGCGTCCGCGTGCTGTTGATCCTCGACTACACGCCCCGGTGGGCCAACGGCGGCAAGGGCCCGCAGTGGCTGCCGCTCGACGACGCCGACTGGATCAACATCGTCCGGAAGACCGTCGAGCACTTCGGTCCCAAGGTGCAGGCGTACGAGATCGGCAACGAGCCGAACTACACGCGGTACGCCAGCTTCGGCGACAACCGCCCCGAGACGCGGATGCAGCGGTACTGGAAGATGGTCGAGGTCGCCTACCCGGTGATCGATCAGGCGTGCCCGGACTGCGTGGTGCTGGCGGGCGGCTCCGGCGGCGGCGATCACCACGAGATCGACGGCGTGATCCACAACGACAACGAGGCCCGCGACTGGCTGGAGTACGGCTACCGGACGGGCCAGGCCCGGTTCATGGACGCGCTCGCCTACCACCCGTACGCCGACCACGGCGGTGGCAACCTGCCGTCGTACGCCAAGGATCCCTGTCATGGCACCACCGCCTGGTACCGCTACTGGTCCGGGTACGGCCCCGACGACCCGGCGTGCGGAGGGCTGGCCGCGCTGCGCGACATCATGGTCCGCAACGGGGACGGGCACAAGAAGATCTGGGGCACCGAGTTCGGGTACCCGTCGGCCGGCTGGCGTGAGCCGCAGACGAGGGAACGGGTCCGCGACGCACTGGAGGAGGGCGTGCGGATGTGGCGGTCGCGCCCCTACACCGGGCCGCTGTTCATCTACTCCTTCCAGGACACCGAGAAGGGTCACGAGCAGTGCGTGGACAACCCGCTCAACGGTGAGTGCCACTTCGGCCTGCGCGACAACGAGGGCCGGCCGAAGGAACCGATGTACAGCGACGTGCGAGCAGCGCTGATCGGCGAGAACTGGCTGCCCGCGCTCGCACCGGGCCGCTCGCTGTTCCGCGGCGCGGCGCTGAAGAGTGCGAACGGGCAGTACACCCTGTGGATGCAGGCCGACGGCAACCTGGTGCTCTACGACGTACGCACCGGCACCCCGAAGGTTCTCTGGGGGCAGGGTCAGCAGAAGGCCTACCGGCTGGCCAACCAGCACGACGGCAACCTGGTGCTGTACGACCACAGCGACCGGGTGCTGTGGGCGTCCGGTACCGACCGGCGCGGCGACTCCACGCTCAGGCTGCAGGACGACGGCGCGCTGCTGCTGCAGCCGGCCGGCCAGACCGAGCCCAGCTGGAGCGCGAACGACCTGTTCGCCAGCGGGCTGGAGTCGTTCCAGGCCGGCAACGACTGGACCAGCACCGTCTCGATCGAAGCGCCGGGCGGCGGCCTCCGCAACGTCGGCGGGGTCTGCTGCTCGCTGACCGGGCCGGAGCTGTTCAACGGGGTCAGCCCGACCGGGGCGCACTCCGGCGGCCGGGTGCTGATGTACTCCGGCAAGGACAACAACGCGACGGCGTCGTACGCGTACACGAAGGTGTTCCGGCTGGACACCACCCTCACCGCGACCAGCCGGCTGTCGTACTGGATCTACCCGCAGAGCAACGCCCAGAGCTACGGGTACGCCACCGGCCGCAACAGCACGTGCGTGGCCGTCGACCTCCTGATGCTGGACCCGGCCACCGGTGCACGGCGCAGCCTGCGTGACACCGGGGCCACCGACCAGCGCGGCAACCGGGTGCACCCGGCTTCCCAATGCGGAAAGCTGACCCTGGACGCGTGGAACCACGTCAGCGTCCCGCTGGGTGCGGTCGCCGCCGGCAAGCGGGTCGTGCAGGTGGACATCGGGTACGACCAGCCAGCCGCCACCGGCGGCTACCGCGGCTTCGTCGACGACGTACGCATCACCCGCTGAGGCGATGGACGGCGGGACCCCCCTGTGGGCTCCCGCCGTCCGGCCGTGGTTGTCTCCCGGCAAAGTGCCACCACAGACGTCCGGCCCGTACTTTCCGTGTTCGTAGGAGAACGGTGTGGTCATGAATCGACTCACCAGTATCACGATCGCCGGGCTGGCAGCGAGTGCAGCCGTACTCACTCCGGCCGCCGCCAACGCCTCCGCCGCCGACGCACGGCACCGGTGCACCGCGGCCCGGCCCGCTTCGGACTTCTACGCCGGTGGCCGCATCGCCTCCGTGCCGGTCAGCGACGACAACGCGGCGTGCACCACCATCTCGGTCTCCCATGTCCGGGACGTCCGCCGGCCGGCCGACACCTGCCAGACCTTCCTGGTGGCGATCCTGTCCTCCGACGGGCGTGATCCCACCTACACCGAGCCGGTGCAGGCCTGCTCCCCGAATCCGCGGGTACGCACGGTCCTGGCCACCGGTGTTCCGGCGGGTGTGCAGTTCCGGGTGCTCTACCAGGTCGACTACATCGAGCCGGACACGCAGCGCGTCCGCTACACGGTCTGGCACTGATCCACAGTCCCGCGCTGCGCACGCGCAGCGCGGGACGTACGCCCCGGGATGTGCGACCGCAGTGGACGCCCTAGGCTGCGGACGTGCCGAATCGCCGGGCCACGCGGCTCGTGACCAAGAAGACGTTGGTGGGCGTCTCGCATGCCCTGGAGCATGCGGCGCTGGCCGTGGCCGAGGACGGCCCGATGCTGGTGATCGCCCTCTTCCAGCGGCTGCCCTATTTCGAACGCGAGCGCCGGGTGTACGAACGGATCGCCGGCAGCGCTGACGTCACCGTCGTCGGGCTGACCGCGGAGGCCCCGCCTGATCCGCCGGCCGGGTCGCACGTCGTGCTGCTCGACGGCGGCGAGGCGCTCGCCCGGGAATGGACGCTTGTCGTCCTCACCCCGCGCTTCGGTGCCGTGCTGGTGGCCCACGACCGCGAGCAGGTCACCGCCGAGGCGGACACACTGGAGGCCGGCCGGCTCTTCGACGGGTGGTGGAGCCTGCGCCGCGACGACGCGCTGCACGAGGCGCTGCGCCTTCGGGACGCGCTGGCCGACCGGTTGCCGCCCGCCGCGCACGAGGCGTTCGCCGGTGTCGTGGCGCGCGTGCGCGACCTGCCGTCGGCGGCCGGGGAGAGCCGCGCCGACGCGGTCGTCGGCCTGCTGGTGGAGCAGGCGGAGCGCGCCGGCAGCCGCTTGGCCGCCGTGCGCCGCCAGGTGGCCGCCGCGCAGCAGCAGGCGATGACCGCTGACGATGAGGTCCGGCGGTGGTCGGGGGCGAGCGGGGTCACCGCGTCAGGCACCCTGCCGCTGGCGTTGCTGGCAGTGCGTGTCCCACCGGCCCACCGCCTGCCCGAGCAGACCGGACGCCGGACCGGCGCGCTGCGCAACGAAGGCCTCATCGAGGTGCTGACGACCGTGCTGCGCGACACGGACCGGCTGTCGCGCCTCGGCGAGGACGACTTCCTGCTGATGCTCCCCGCGCTGGCCGCCGACGACGCTGTGAAGATCGCGCACCGGCTGCACGCCGACCTGGCGGCCGCAAGCGTCCACAACCCGTTCCTGTCATCCGCCGCGCATGTCGTCGTCATGGTGACCCGGCGTCGGCCGTTTCCCACGCAACGGCTTCAGGACGCGCTGGAGTGGGCGCAGCGAGAGAACGTACCGGTGGCGACGCTGGGCGATGACTGAGCCGGCAGCGCCCGGCTGCGGACAGCGGCGATGTGAAGTTACCTACCGGCCCGGCGGCGCCGGATCGGCACGGAAGGCACGCCGATAGGCGTGCGGCGTCGTACCGAGCCGCCGGAAGAAGTGGTGGCGCAGGGTTTCCGCGGAGCCGAATCCGGTGCGCACCGCGATGGCGGTGACCGGTTCCTCAGAGTTCTCCAGGTACTGCTGGGCGAGCAGGATCCGCTGGCCGGTGAGCCATTGCAGCGGGGTGGTGCCCACCTCCTGCTGGAACCGGCGGGCGAACGTGCGCGGCGACATGTGCGCGCGCCGGGACATCTGGTCCACGGTGAGCGGCTGGTGCAGGTGGGCGTCCAGCCAGGCCAGCACCGGTGTCAGGCTTCCGCTGCGGCGCCCGGGGTCAGGACGTCTGACGTACTGGGTCTGGCTGCCCTGGCGGTGCGGGGAGGTCACCATGCGCCGGGCGATGTCGTTGGCGACGGCACTGCCCTGCAACTTGCGGACCAGGTGCAGGCAGGTGTCGATGCCGGCGGCGGTGCCCGCCCCGGTGATGACCGGGTCCTCGTCGACGTAGAGGTGATCGGGTTCCACCCGGGTCCGCGGGTAGCGCCGGGCGAGTTCCGCGGCATAGCGCCAGTGGGTGGTGCAGCGGCGGCCGTCGAGCAGTCCGGCTTCGCCGAGCACGAAGGCGCCGGAGCAGATGCTCAGCACCCGGGCGCCGCGGGCGACCGCGGCGCGGAGCGCCTCGTACAGCTGCGGGGGTTGCGGCACATCGGGATCGCTCGCGGGCACCCCGATCAGGTCGGCTGCCTCCAGCCGGTCGAGTCCGTGCGTGGCCTCGACGCGGAAGCCGTGCCGGGTGGACACGAGCGTGCCGGTGGCGGAGACGAGGGCGAAATCGTACGGCGGCAGGCCGTCGTCACTGCGATCCATCCCGAAGATCTCGCAGAACACGCCCAGCTCGAACGCGTGCCCGCCGTCGAGGGCCAGAACGGCGACGTTGGTCAGCATCAGTCTCTCCCGGTGGCAGGAATTCCAGCATAGTGGGCGTTCCTGCCACCTCCGGCGAGGCGCGGGGGCTGGCAGCCTGGTGACGGACCAAATCCGCTTTCCATGACGGGTTCTACTCGGTGCAATGCTCTGGAGACCAGCTGACCCTGTCCGACTATCGATTCAGCGCAACTTTGACGCGAAGCCGCTGATCAGTGGCCACTTCCGGGGGTGGCGGCCAACGCCGTAGCTCCGGTGCTCGATTTGGCTTTCTTCAACCCGTTCGTGTAGGTCAGGGCCCGTCGGCGCCACCCCGGCGGGCGGCTCCCCGGAATTGGCCGCGACCGCGCGAGGGGGCTGACGGCGTAGGTGCCGGCGAGGGCGCCGTCGGGTTCGCCATGGGTGCGGATACGGTCGGCTGCGGCGTTGTTCTTCGCTGGATAACTACGGCCGAGCCCTCCGGGCTGTCAGTTCACTCGCTAGTGTGCTGCCGCTGATTGATCGTCCCGCCGCTCCACCCTCCACCGCGTCCTCCACGGCGATCCGGCAACGGACAGCCGCGAAGCGACGTAGTTCCGAGATCAGGCAGATGCCCTCTGGCCAGCCTTACCGCTAGGTTTCGCAAGATCGTCAGTCGAGAGCCCAGAGCCTAATTGGACCGAGGTGATGCGAGTTCCGCACCACTCAGGAGTTCGTACCGTTGCCGAGGCGGCTGGCCGGTCACCCACCCGCCTCGGCAAGTGCCCGCATGCGCGTACCGCTCTGCCATGCGCGTTGCACGGGGCAGCTCGACTACAGGGGTTGAAAGGCTGAGGTTCGCGTCGTCACGGTAGTTCCGGGTCGAGGGTCATGCCGGTGTTGGCGAAGAAGCCGGCGAGGAGATCGGTTTGTCGC
>NZ_JBFAAI010000026.1:0-123117 GCF_040639655.1 Actinoplanes sp. NPDC023801
CGCGGGCGGGGCGGGCCAACACCAGCCCCACCTCTCTCGCCGGGGTCCCCCCGGCACCGGCGGCCAGCGCCAGGATGGCGAGCCGCCGTTTCTTCATCGCCGGGCGACCGCCAGCCGGGCCAGCCCGAACAGGGCCAGCAGGATGCCGATGCCGCCGAGTCCGTACCAGGGCAGCGAGGGTCCCTGGTCGGCGCGGCCACCGTTACCGCCGGGCACGCCGCCGGGCGCCGAGTGCAGCCCGTCGACGGTCTGCGCCGCGATGTCGAGCGTCTTGTCGTCGGCCGAGCCGATCGCGTACACGATGGTGGCGGTGCCTTCCTTCAGGTCGAGGTCGGCCGGGCCGAGCACCCGCGTGTCGGTTCCGGCGAGCACCACGTCGGCCGCGACGGTTCCGGCGTCGACGTCGGCCTTGGCCTCGTTCGGGTTGGTCAGGTCCTCGAACACCGGTTGCCCACCGGCGCGGACGTCCACGGCCGGCGCCGCCGCGGTGTGCCGCACGATCAGACGGGCCTTGCCGGCGGCCAGCTTGCCGGTGTCGTTGACGAACGGGGTCAGGGTCGGCTTGCCGTCGGTGCCGAGGTGGGCGACGAGGCTGATGTTCGCGCCGCCGGGTACCTCGGCGTCGTCGACGGTCAGCAGCGCCTGGCCGATCGCCTCGCCGGGCTTGGTCAGCGCGATGTCGTACTGGCCGGCCGCCAGGCTCAGCGGACCGGCGACCTTGCCCGGCTGGAAGTCCGGGATGGTCTTCTTGCCGTTCACGTAGACGTCCACCGGCTGCGCCGGGATGCCGTGCACGACCGACACCTGAGAGTTCGCAGCGGCGTGGGCGGGCAGGGAAGCGAACGAGCCGGCCGCGCCGAGCGCAACCATGGTGGCGGCGCCGGCGGTGACCGCGCGGCGAAGGTGCAGCTTGCTCATCGGTTCTCTCCAGACTTCTTCGTCGGGGAATCAGTACGACCGGTCCTTCGTTGCGGCGGGCCGGAATGGATGCGGTTGCAAAAAAGAAAATTCCGGTGCATCCACCGGCGGGCCGCCGAGCGAACAACCGTGGAGAACCATGCGCGGAAGGGAGGTCGATGAGCTCCGACGACGAGCTCGCCGAGCGTTTACGCTCCGGCGACGAGAAGGCTTTGCGTACGGCCTACGAACGGCACGGCGCGTCCGTGCTCTATCTGGCACAGCGCCTGCTGGGCAACCGTGCCGACGCGGAGGACGTGACGCAGTTGACGTTCGTGGCGGCGTGGACCGGGCGTGACGGCTACGACCCGCAACGCGGCACGATCCTGAGCTGGCTGCTCGGCATCGCGCGGCGCAAGGTCGTGGACCGGCTGCGGTCGGCGGCACGCGACGAGCGGGTGACCGAGACGGTGCGGGCACAGCTCGCCCCGGACGCCGCGCCGGAGACGCCGGAGCGGATCCTGGACCGGCTGATCGTCGCGGACGAGCTGGGCCGGCTGCCCGACGAGCAGCGCCGGTCCCTCGAGCTGGCGTTCTACGACGACCTCACGCATCCACAGATAGCCGCCGTGACCGGGCTGCCGCTCGGTACGGTCAAGAGCCATATCCGCCGTGGAATGGCCAGCCTGCGACGTCGTTGGGAGGTGGACGGTGCAACATTTGGAACCCGATCGGCTGGTCCTTCTCGCGCTCTCTGAGGAGTCGGAGGAGCTGACCGAGTCGGATCATTTGGCCCACTGTGCCGGCTGCCGGTACGACCTCGCGTCGTTGCGTGGGGTCGCCGATCTGGGCGCGGAGAGCCAGGACATGCGTGATCTTCCCGCCCCGCCGGAGCGCATCTGGCATGCGATCGAGGCGGGTGTGGCCCGTACCGGCACCTCTGTCGTGACCGCGACGCCCGTCACCGACCTCGCCGAACGCCGTGGCCGGGCCTCGCGCCGCCGGCCCAGCCGATGGGCGCCGATGCTCGCCGCCGCGGCCGCGGCGGTCCTGGCCGTGGCCGGAACCGTGGCCGTCGACCGGTTCGCCGGACAACGTGCCGAGCAGCCGGTGACCGCACAGGCCACGCTCAGCCCGCTGCCGACCGTTTCGGCCGACGCGAGCGGCAAGGTGCGGGTGCTGGCCGACGGCGCCCTCGAGATCGACGTGCGGAACCTGCCGCTGACCACCGGCTTCCACGAGGTGTGGCTGCTCGACCCGGGCGATCCGACGAAGATGATCGCGATCGGCAACCTGTCCGGTGCCCGCGAGGACGTGCTGCCGGTCCCGCCCGGCACCGATCTGAACCGGTTCCGGCTGGTGGACGTGAGTGACGAGCCGCACGACGGCGACGCCACCCATTCCGGTACCAGTCTGCTGCGCGGAACCCTCACGTCCTGACGTCCCGGGCGGCGGGCAGGGACACTTCGGTCCCCGCCCGCCGCCCGGCCGCTGTTCGCAGTGGGCGGCTGTACATTGTCGGCACCATTTCCCACCAGTGTGGAGCCGTACCGATGTCCGCCAGGCGTCCCCTTCTCCCCCGGTCGTCACCCGCCGCCGCGCACGTGTCGTCCGGATCGATCGCCGCGCTGCTGGACCGGCTCGAGGAGCACTCCGTCGAGTGCCACTCGATCATGGTCGTCCGGGGCGGTCACGTCGTCGCCGAGGGCTGGTGGGCACCCTTCACGGCCGCCCGTCCGCATCTGCTCTACTCGCTGACCAAATCGTTCACCTCGGTGGCGGTGGGACTGGCGATCGCCGACGGGCTGCTGTCGCTTGACGACCGGGTGGTGGACGTGCTGCCCGACCGGGTTCCGGACGGCATCGGCGAGCAGGCCCGCCGGATCACCGTGCACCACCTGCTGTCGATGACCGCCGGACACGACGTGGACACCCTCACCGAAGCCTGGGAGCTGGAGCCGTACGACCTGGTGAAGGGTTTCCTGCGGGTTCCGTTCACGCATCCCGAGGGCACGCGGCACACCTACGACAACGCGACCACCTACGTCCTGGCGCGGCTGGTCGAACGGGTCACCGGGCGCGGACTGGCGGAGTTCCTCGACGAGCGCCTGTTCGAGCCGATGGGTGTGGAGCACGCCGACTGGGACCGGGTGGCCGGCGGCGCCGTGTTCGGGTTCCACGGGCTGCACCTGACGACCGAGGCCGTCGCCGCGTTCGGTGAGCTGCTGCTGCGTGGCGGCCGCTGGGGCGAGCGTCAGCTGGTGCCGCGCGAATGGGTGGAACTCGCCACCACGCGGCACATCGGCACCCGGCCTCCCGGCGATGCCGACTTCCTCGGCGGGTACGGCTACCAGTTCTGGATGTCGCGCTACGGCTTCCACGGCAACGGCTCGTTCGGCCAGATGTGCGTGGTGGTCCCGTCACACGACCTCGTCGTGGCCGTGACCGGCGCCAACTCGCAGGCGCAGGTGATCCACGACGCGATCCGGGAGTGTCTGCTGCCCGGCATGGGCCGGGCGGACGGCGGCGACGAGATCCTCGCCGGGCGGCTGCGACGGCTGTCCCTTGCACCGGTGCCGGGTTCGGCCGAGCCGCAGCGCTCGGTGAAGGCGACCGCCGGGGGTACGGCCCTGCCCGCCGGAACCCCGGTGACCGTCGACCCGGTGGACGGCGGATGGCTGCTGCGTCTCGGCCCGCTCATGGAGGTCGCGGCCGGTCACGGCGAGTGGCGCGAGAGCAGCCCGCTGGGCCGTCCGGTCGTGGCGGCCGGCGCCTGGCAGGGCGACACGTTCGTCGCCGACGTCTACGTCATCACCACACCCCATCGGGTACGGCTGGAGGTCGACGCCGGCACCGGGACGGCGACGGCGACGTGGAACATCGAGCCCCTGACCACCCCGAGCCTGGAGCTGCATCTGCGATCGCCGCTGATGACCCGCCCCGACGTCGCCTGAGTCAGGCATGGGCTGTTCCACTCTCGACACCGTCGGGTAGAACTCAGAGGGCGATCCGTTCGAGGTGAGGAGACGATGAGGCGCATGCGGCAACGATGGCTTTTCAGACGCTGGTTCGCCCTGCTCGCCGGGCTGGTGATCGGCGCCGTCGTCGGCCTCGCCGTCTACTGGGGAAGCAAGCTGACCGGCGTGGCCCTTTACACGCTCTGCGGCGCGGTGGCCGGCGGGGTCGCCGCCCTGGTGATCTTCACCTACTGGCGGACGGTACGCCTCACCGAACTGACCGTGTCGATTCCCAACCTGACCGACCTGACGTTCGCGATCACTCCGACGAACGAGGGTGTGGCGTGGCGGCTCTTCGTCGAGTCGAGCACCCGCATCGCCACCCAGTCGCTCGACCCGGGGTCCGGTGTGCTCCGGGAGACCCTCGACTCGCTGTACAGCCTGTTCCAGTCGGTACGCGAGATCCTGCTCGAGGCCGGTCCGACGGCCGGCGCGGGCACCACGAAGACAGTCGAGCACCTGGCCATGGGCATGCTGAACGGGCAGCTGCGGCCGTTCCTGTCGAGGTGGCACCCGCGACTGACCGAATGGGAACAGGCCAACCCGGACACGCCGGAGTCACAGTGGCCGGACAACGCGACATGCCGCGCCGAGCTGGAGAACATGCGCGCCGGCCTCCTGCGGTACGTCGAAGGCCTCGGCGAACTAGCCGGCGTCGGGAACATCGACGTGATGCTCGGCCGCCCGGACACCGAGCGGGTCTGAGACCGCTGCCCGGAACCGTTCACGCACTGACGTCAGGGCAGGTAGACCTCGGCGATCGCGGTGACCGTACCGTCGGTGGTGGTGATCTCGGCGAGGCCAGCGTCGCCGAGCCGTTCGACCAGACGTTCGGCGCTGATCTTGCAGGTCCCGACGGTCACCACGTCACCGGCGCAGCGCTGGGGATCGTCGTTCGTGCCGGTCAGCTTCGGGTTCGCCGAGGCGGGCAGAGTCACGATCATGCGGCTGTCCTCGGTCACCCAGGCGCGTTCGCAGGGTGCTTGCGACGACGGTTCCACCTTGAAGGTGGTGCAGTACTCGTCGCCGGTCATGAACAGCACCGGCTCCACCACGATCGACCTGTTCTTCGGGTAGTAGCCAAGAACCTTGACGATCGATCTGGTGCTGCCCTCGCGTACATCGGTGAAGGTGAGCTGTGACGGGGCGGTGACGTCACCGATCGGCCGGATCTCGGCGTTGCGCACGACCGCACCGGAGAGCACCTCGTCGTTCTTCGACGGGTCGGCCGGTCCGACACCGAAGGCCACCTTGCCGGCCAGCAGGCTGGGATCGGTGAGAGTCGCCTCGAGGACGACCTCGTCGTCGACCGTCACCGAGGCCTCCTCGCCGGTCAGTTCCAGCACGACATGGCGCCGTACGCCGGGTGCGAACAGGCCGGATTCCTCCGAGCCGAGCGTGGTGGTCTGCAGGGCACCCTCATGCCGGATCCGGACGGTCTGCGGGCACAGGTCGAGCCAGTAGGAGCTGTCCCCGGCCGATCGGAACTGCACCTCGGCACACGATCCGATGCTGTCGATCGTGACGTCCGCGGTGATCGACTGGTCCCCGGCGAACGTCTCGGCCGGCCCCGGGCACACCATGGTGAATGAGGGTGTGGTCATGACCAGGCCGTCCTTGAAGGAGCAACGTCCGCCGTCGGCATCGGTGAGGGTCTTCCACTGGCCCCGGCGGTCGAGGGCGTCCACCACCCACGGTCCGCGCACCGCGCCGGGCACCGGCATGGCAGCCTCCACGACCGGTTCGATCCGCTGCCCCGCCTGATCCGGTCCGCCTCCGTCTCCGTCTCCGCCGTACAGGCCGGCAACGGTCGCGAGCACCGTGGCGACCGCCGTGAACGCGACGACCCCGGCACGGCCGCGGCGCCTCCGGACCGGCGGCGCCTCGGCGACCGGCAGGCGGAGCCGTGCGCCACCGCCGGACACGTGCCGCCCGGACAGCTGCGCGGCCTCGGCGGCCTCGCGCAGCCGCGGGTCGAGGGTGTGCGGCCGGCTGATCGCGTGCGGGTCGGTGTTCTGCGCGAGCAACAGGTTGAGCAGTTCGTGCGAGGTGGGCCGCTCCTCCGGATCCTTGGCGAGGGCGAGCGCCACCAGATCGGCCAGGTGCCCGGTCAGCCCGCTCAGGTCCGGCGGCTGGGTGAGGATCCGGGCGGCGGTGGCCACCGGTGAGTCGGCCCGGAACGGGGTGCGCCCGGTGCCGGCGTACGCGATGACCGCGCCCCACGCGAACACGTCAGCGGCCGGGGTGATGTCACGGTGCACGCCGTCGAAGCGTTCCGGAGCCATGTACGCGACGGTCCCCACCATCTGGTCGGGATGGGTGTGCTGGCTGGTCACCTCCAGCGCGCGGGCGATCCCGAAGTCGATGACCTTCGGCGCGCCCAGAGCGAACAGCACGTTGCGCGGTTTGAGGTCGCGGTGGATCACGCCGGCTCCGTGGATCGCGGTCAATGCGGTGGCCACTCCGACGGCGACACCGTGCAGCCGGCTGTCGGTCAGCGGCCCTTCGCGTACCACCACCTCGTCCAAGCTCGGGCCGTCGACATATTCCACGACCAGGTACGGAGTGGGATGCTCCGGATCGGCGTCGAGCACGGCGGCCGTGCAGAACGGCGGCACCTGCCGGGCCCGTTTGACCTCGCTGCGGAACCGGCCCCGGAACTCCTCCTCGTGGGCGTACTCCGGTTTGATGATCTTGACAGCGACCAGCAGCCCGTCGTCACGCCGCCCGAGGAACACCGCGCCCATGCCGCCCTCGCCGAGCCGGGCGATCAGCTCGTAGCCGCCCAGCGACCGCGGGTCACCGGGACGCAGCGGGCTCTTCATCCGGGTCACCCATCGAGGTCGGGGAACAGGGACCGGCATACAGTACGCATCCACGTGCCGGACCGGGGCGGCGGGTCACCGATCATGGCCTCAGCCAGATCCAGCCGGTCAGTGCGATGACCTCGGCGGCGATGTCGGCCACGGGGCGCCCGTCGGTGCGGAGCCGGTGGACCTTGCTCGGTACGGTCCGCTCCAGTTCACGGGCCATCAGGTCGCTCCGCTCGACATGCCGTTCCAGTGCCGTGCCGATCTCGCGCCCGGCCAGCCGCTGCCGCGCCGTCGCGTCGTCAGCCGTCAGCAGGACCGCGGTGACGTTCGGGTCGTCGCCCATCGCCGCGGTCAGTTCGCCGGTGAACCGCACACTCACGGTGTTCGTGTAGATCAGCCGCCGGTAGCCCAGCGCCCGGTAGTTGGCCCACATGGCGGCCAGGTTGCGTTCGGCGAGCCCGTGCTCCCACGGCGGTGGATACGCCTGGTCGAGATTGTCGCCTTCGATCAGGCAGTGCTGGATGCCCGCCGCGGACAACTGCTCGTGGATCTCGTAGCCGACACTGGTCTTGCCCACCCCGGCACGCCCGCCGATGAACAACGCCTCGCTTCGTGTGATCACCACGGCACGATAGTCATTCACCAAGCAATCGACGAGTATCGACGTCAGGTCGCTGCCGGCGGGTCGAGCTCATCGGCCGCCTGCTCGAGGATGCTCGCGAACTCGTCCGCCGGCGGCGCCCTCTCGCCGATCTCCACGCTGAACCGGGCGCGATCCCCGAACCGGACCGTCGTCAGCTCAAGCTCCGGCCCGCACGGGGCGGCGCGTGGCCAGCACCGTGGCCGCTCCAGCGGCGACCAGCAGCAGGCCGAACGCACCGGTCAGCGGGGCCGGCGGGCCGGTGATCGGCAGGTTCGGCCGGTCACCGGCGACGCGCACCTCACTGTCCCCGGCGATCGGTGTCAGCCCGTCGGCGGAGAACGTGATGGTCACCGTCCCGGCGTCACCGGCAACGGCGGTCCCGGTGGCCGTCACGACCACGGGCAGGTACTGCTCGACCGTCTCGCCCTCGAACGACAGCCCCCGAGGATCGGTGCAGACCACCCGGGTCGACGAGGACGTGCCGCACTCGCCGCCACCGATCCCGCTCGGCGCGATCCGGACCCCGTCGACGCCGCTCAGTTCGTACGTGACCTTCACACCGGTCAGCCTCGTCGGGCCGATCGTGGACCAGAGGCTCGGCCCGAGCGGATCGACGGCGGTGCCACCCGCCGGCACCTCGATGTCCGGGAAGGCGGCCGAGACGGTGTCCGCGGCCAGGGCCGGGCCACCCGCGATGACGAGAAGTACGCCGGCTACCGCCAGGACTCCCCCGAGGCGCCGCATGTACGAGTTACGCATCGCCCGTGTCTCCCGTCCCGGCGGCGGATCAAGCCGCCGCAGCGTAACCGGTACGAGGCTAGAAACGATATCGTGACACGCCTGTTTCCGCAGCTGAGACGGCACGGCGACGGCTCGGCCACACCGCCGCCAGGCAGAGGGCGGCCACGATGGCGACGAGCGGGAGGATCAGCACTCCGGGGTCGTCCGCCTGGGCCTGCGCCAACTCGTCCGGGAGGCGCGGATCGGCCAGGCCGTCCGGGTCCTGCACCACGAGCACCTCGTCGTCGACGGCCCCGGTGCCGCCGCCCGGCCAGCCGCCCAGCCGCCCCGGGAGCGCGATGCCGTCGGCGGCGAGGTCGTAGGTGGCCTCGTTGCTGCCGCCGTCGTAGACCTCGACCACCGTGGCACGGATCTGCTCGCCGTCGTCGGCCAGCACCTTCAGCGGCACGGACATCCCGATGACGGCCATCAGAAACCCGTTGAGAAGGCAGGCGGCGACGATCGGTACGACCCGGGGCCGGCGCGCGGTCTGCGTGGCGACGAAGTAGACCAGCAGGCACTGCCCCGACAGGACGAGGGTGCCGATGATCGGGTCCACGTCGGACCGGACCCAGGTGGTGGCCGCCGGCAGGATCAGGACCGCGGAGAGGAGGAAGATGCTCAGGTAGGCAAGTGCAGGCACAAGATCGGACCGCGGACGCATGCGTGCACGCTACCGGGGCCCATCAAGACCGGTGATCACGGATGCGAGTGCCCCGGAAGAGCGACCCCCGCTTTGGGGGGTCGTGCGACCAGTAGCTATATGACTATTGTCTTGCGTATGGCCTCTACCCGCCTCCGCCTGATGGGCGCTCACGAGATCCGCATACTGCTGGGCGGCATCACCCGTCAGCGCGTCTACCAGCTGACCAGCAGGCCAACCTTTCCCGAGCCGGTGGCAGACCTCTCCCAGGGCAAGGTGTGGCTGGCCGCGGACGTCGAGGAATGGGTGGCGACCCGCCGCCGCCCCCGGCGCACCGCGCACCGCACCGACCCGGCCTCATGACCGGCACCACCCCCGGACGCTTTACGGCTGCAGCCAGCGGTCGAACCAGGCGCGGGTCCTGCGCATCACATCGAGCTGGTGGTTGCGTTCCCGGAACGAGTGGCCCTCCCGCGGGTACGTGACGAACTCGTGCTCGACACCGAAGTGCCGCAACGCCCGGTGCAGATAGACGGCCTGGCCGTACGGCACGTTGGTGTCCTCGGCGCCGTGCAGGATCAGCACCGGGGTGCGGATACGGCCGGCGTACGAGATCGGGCTGACCGCGTCGTGCGGGTGCGGGCCGATCCCGGACCAGCCGACGCTGCCGCCGAGCGCGGCCTCGAACTGGCCGTTCTCGCCGTCGGCGGCCAGCATGCCCCAGTCGGCGACGCCCGCGCCGACCAGCGCGGCCCGGAAGCGGTCGCTCTGGCTGACCGCCCAGGCGGACATGTACCCGCCGTGGCTCCAGCCGGCGATGCCCAGCCGGCCGGGATCGGCGACACCGCCGGCGACGAGCAGGTCGACGCCGGTCAGGATGTCGGTCCACTCCTCCTGCCCGACCCGGCCGGCGACCGCGGCGGCGAACTCGTGACCGTGGCCCTGCCCGCCGCGCGGGTTGGGCAGGAACACCGCGTAGCCGGCGGTGGCCAGCCACTGTGCACTGGGCCACCAGAACAGCTGGCACGTGTCGGCGTAGCGGGCGTACGGACCGCCGTGCACGATCGTGACCAGCGGGAACGGGCCATCCGACGCGGTCCGGCCGGGCGGCAGGACCAGCAGGCCGTCGAGTTCGAGGCCATCAGCGGCACGATAGGTCAGCGGCTGTTGCGTACCGAGAGTGATGCCCTTGAGTTGCGGCCGGGTGTCGGTGACCTTCCGCAACGGTCCGGTGGGCGCTCCGGCGTGGACGTTCACGGGTTCGTGGCGGGTGCCGGTGAGCGCCGCGATCCGCTTGCCGTCGAGGCTGGAGGTGACGTCGCCGAGATGCCCCGGATGCCGCGCCAGAACGGTGAGACCCGTGGCGTCGAGGCTGGCCACGGTCGTGTCCAGCCCGTCAGCGAACACGACGAGCGGCGCCGCGCCGGTCGGGCACAGCTCCGTCGGGCACATCGGCAGGTCCGCGGTGCGATTGCTGCGGGCTCCGCTGCTCAGGGCCAGGTCGAACACCGCCGTACCGGCCTGCAACAGCGGTGGGGTGAGCGCGATCCAGCCGAGGTGCCAGCCGTCGGCGGACAGCCACCAGGCGAGGGAGTACGCCTCGGCGCCGACCGGTCCGAGATCCTCGGCAGTCCCGGTGACCGGGTCGAACAGGTGGAGCCGCCCGGTCCGAGGGCCGTAGTCGCTGTCGGCCGCGGCCCGCGTCAGCACGGCCAGCGGACCACCATCGGGCCGTTGCCGCACTTCCACGACGTGCCGGCCGGCGAACACGCCGGGAGTGGCGATCCGGCCAGTACGCAGGTCGAGCAGCCGCAGCCGGTCGTGGGCCTCGTGCTCGCCGGCGACCACGGCATCGTCACGTTCACGGGCCCGGCGCTCGTCCTCCTCGGTGGGCTCGTCCCCGGCGAGCAGCGCCACCAGGCCGGGATCGGCGAGCGGCAGATGGCCGGTGATGCCGGCCCGCCAGCCGGTCAGCGCCGTCACCTCGCCGCCGTCGAGCCGGTGCAGTTGCGGGACACCGCGCTCGGCCCGGTCGGAAAGGAAGAACAGCGTGCCGGAGTCGCCCGACCAGCGCGGATCGGAGACGGTCGCCGGCCCGTTCGGCACCCGGACCGGCACACCATCACCGTCGAGGCCGGTGAGCCAGAGTTCGGTGTCGAGATGGTCACCGGTCAGGCAGCCGGGTGTGACGACATGGCAGAGACGGCTCCCGTCCGGGGAGATCACCGGCGTCCGCGGGACACGTCCGTCGACCACGAGTTCGGCGCTGAGCTCCGTCATGCGGGCCAGTCTGCCAACATCGTCCGCGAGCTTCCCGCCATTAAACTCGCCGCCATGGTCGCCGAGCCCTCTCCCCGCACCCGAGAACTCGTTCTGGAGCTGCCAGCCGATCTGGTGGAGAAGCTGGCGGGCGCCGCCGAGCTGTCACACCGGACCGTCGAACGGCTCGTGCAGGACGTGCTCACGGCCGAGGTGGAGCGCTTCGACGCCGCCTTCCCGCTGCCCGCACCGCCCGAGGATCTGCAGCGTGCCCTCGACGCCGAGCCGGCCGCGGCGGCGTTCTTCGCCACGGTCAGCCGCACGAACCACCACGCCGTCATCCTGCACATCGAGGAGGCGAAACGGCCGGCGACCCGGGCCCGGCGCATCGAGCGGACCATCGCCGACCTGCTGAAGGGCAAGACCCCGTACCGCGACTGACTCCGAGGGAGGCATCGTCACGGGCGCGGGCGGGCTCAGAACCTCACCGCATCAGCCTGACAGGCGCCGCGCCCGGCGGACCGCACGGCGGCGATGATCACCGCCGCTGACCGAGCGGGCGCGTCATGACGGACTCCAGTACGCCGGTGAAGCCGGGATGGCGGCCAGTTGCAGGCGGCGCGGCAGAGGGAGATCGGCGGGCAGGGCCGCGACGGCTGTGCCACACAGCCGGGGATGGCGCCATCGATAGGGTCGTACGGTGACGACGCCGAAAAGCCGATGGCCGAAGAGCGCGGACTCCGACGGGATCGAGGCGATCGCGCTGCTCATCCTCGAATGGCTCGCCGAGCAGGGCATCGACGCCATGCTGCGGGTCGACGCCCTGCGTCTCAGCGAACGGCGGCCGGCCTGGACGTTCGCGGCGAGCGGTGACCCGCTGAGCATGCCCATGCGCGCCGACGGGGCCACCGCCGGGCAGTGCCTGTCCCGGGCGGTCGCTCAGCTGCGGGAACTCGGCGTGGACGTGCCGCACTGACCGGACCGGACCGCAGGGGTCAGCCGAGATACGGCGGTGCGACGCCCCAGCCCCAGTGCGGCACCGGGGCCTCGCGCGGTGGGGTCGCGCCCGGCTGGGAGTTGGCCATCGCAAGCCGGGTGCCCCACTCGAGGTAACCCATGAACGCGGCCCGGAACTCCGGATCGCCGGGCAGCCCGACCTCGTCGGCGGCGTCGGCGAGCAGGTTCACCCAGCGGCGCCGCTGCGGTTCGGTGATCGCCTTGCCGAGGTGGTGGGCGAGCATGTGGGCATAGCCGCCGCGCTCGTCGGTGTAGCGGGACGGGCCACCGAACACCTCGGCAAGCCACATGGCCACGAACTTGGGGTGGGCCGGATCCATGTGCGCGAACAGCGGCCCGACCAGGTCGTCGGCGGTGACCTTGGCATAGAACCGTTCGGTCAGCCGCTCGAACGCCTCGGCGCCGCCGGCCCAGTCGTACAGGCTGGGAACAGCACGGCCGGTGCCACGGACCGCGGTCGGCTCGTAGTGGCGCATCTCCTCGATCGCGGTGACGTAGGGGCGGATCTCGGCCATGAACCCGGGGAACAGATCGCCTTCCCGGAAGCCTTTGAGATGGTCGTCCGCGGAGGTCCAGACGATGCGCAGGATGTAGGTGCCGGGCGCTTCGGCGCAGCGGCTCAACTCGTAGTCGACGCACTGCGGGGCGAGGGCCAGGAATCGCTCCGCGCGACCGTAGGCCTTCTCGAACTCCGTCGTGTCGCCGGGGACGCGGTACCGGATGTACTCGACAGTCATACCGTCCACAGTAGGCTACGTAAGGCTGTAATCATGTAATCGTTTCTGAAGGCGGGTGACCGGACGCCGGACGTCGCGGTCACCCGCCCGGTGGGTCACTCGACCGCCGTCGCCTCGAGTTCGACCATCTGCCCGGGAACGGCCAGGCGGGTCACGCCGAGCATCGTGGTGGCCGGTGCCACGCCGGCCGCACCGAGCCTGGCCGCCAGCACACCGTAATGCGGGAACAGCCCGTCCACGTCGGTGGTGTAGACGTTGAGCCGAACCAGATCGCCCAGCGACATCCCGGTTCCGGCGAGCACCGCCTCGAGATTGTCGAGACTCAGCGCCAGCTGCGCGGCCATGTCGCCGTCGTGCTGCGGTTTGCCGTCACCGTCCATCGCGGTCTGACCGGAGCAGTACAGGGTCCGGGTGTGTCCGGAGACGACCTCGCCCTGGTTGAACCCCAGCTCCGCCGACCACGCCCACGGGTTGACCGCCGCTCGTTGCACTGCCACTTCAGCTCCATTCGATCGATTTGCGTCGTACGGATCGGAGCCTGCCGGGAAATCACGACATCCTCTGTCATGTATTCCGCTAGTGTTCGCGGATGCGCGCCGATCGACTGGTCTCGCTCGTCCTGCTGCTGCGGCAACGTGGCCGGTTGACCGCGGAGACACTGGCCCGGGAACTGGAGGTGTCCGTCCGGACGGTGCTGCGTGACATCGAGGCGCTGTCCGTGGCCGGAGTGCCGGTCTACGCCGAACGTGGCCGGCACGGTGGCTTCGCCCTCCTGCCCGGCTTCCGGACCGAGCTCACCGGTCTCAATCACGACGAGGCCCTGGCCCTGCTGACCACCGGATCCGGGCAGACGTTCGGTCTCGGCGCGGCGTTCGCCTCGGCCCGGCGCAAGGTCGTCGACG
Source organism: Actinoplanes sp. NPDC023801 (assembly GCF_040639655.1). NCBI lineage: Bacteria > Bacillati > Actinomycetota > Actinomycetes > Micromonosporales > Micromonosporaceae > Actinoplanes > Actinoplanes sp. NPDC023801. The sequence goes on from NZ_JBFAAI010000026.1 coordinate 13,709, forward strand.
CCCTGCCCGAGCGCCATCGGGCCACCGCGAGCGACGCGGCCCGGCGGATCCTCGTCGAACCGGAGACCGACCTGCTGTCGCGCCGGCAGGACGGCGAGCAGGTGCCGGAGAGCACGATGATCGAGGTACGACGTGCCGTGCTTGCCGGGCACAAGCTGCGCATCCACTACGCCGCCCGGGACGAGCCGCCCCGGTGGCGCACCGTCGACCCGATCGGCCTGGTCACCGTGCGCGAGCGCGGCTATCTGCTGGCCACCAGATCGGGCGAGGACCGTACGTACCGGCTGTCCCGGATCCTGGCGGCCGAGGAACTCCCCGAGCCGGCGCAACGGCCCGACCGGGTCGACCTGGCCCGCGCCTGGAACGAACGCCGCGCCCGCTTCCTGGCCGACGGTCACCTCACGGTGCTGGTACGGGTCAGCCCCGCCCGCCGCGACGACCTGCTGAACACCGCGGTGGCCGTACGCGCCGAGGAGCCGGGCCCGGACGGCTGGCCCCGGCTGGAGGTGACGTACCAGGACTCGTGGCACGCCGAATGGGCACTGTGGCAGCTCGGCATGCACGCCGAAGCGCTGGCCCCGCCGTCGTTACGCACCGCGCTACGGGAACGCGCCGCCGCGATCGCCGCCCGTTACCGCGATCCGGCCTGAGACGCGGTCACGAGGTCCCGAGAGTGCTGGCGGCCCGCTCGCTGCCGGTGTCGAAGAAGGCGTCCATGTAGTCGTCCGGCTCCAGAGAACTGTCCCGGAGCAGGGAGAAGACCTCGGCCCCGTGACCGAGCTCATCAGCCATGGCGTAGGCCTGCGCCAAACCCAGATACTCGCCGTCCACATCGGTGGCATAGTCGACCGCGTCGGCCTCGGCCAGCGCGACCGCCTCGGCGAACGAGGCGGCCTTCCAGACGGTCACCCGCTCCTCGTACGTCGCCGGGTCCTCGGCGTCGAGGCGGAACACACAGCGGACCGAGAACCAGCCGGACTGAATTTGCACCCCCGCAGTCTGCCCCACCGGAGGTGATCGCCATAGAGCCCGGCGGGGACGCGGCACATTCCCGGGCACCCGGGAGATGTCACCGGCCGGCCATCAGGCCGGCGAGCTGCTGCCCGGCGGGCCAGTCCTCGTGCGGACGGCCCAGGTGGTAGCCCTGACCCAGCTGAATTCCGGCGTCGCGCAGGACGCCGACCTCCTCCTCCGTCTCGACACCCTCGGCTACGACCGTGGTGCCCAGGGACGCGGCGAAGGCGGCCATCGCGGCCATCAGCGCCCGCCGGGCCGGGTCCCGGTCGGCGCGGTCGACGATGCTGCGGTCCAGTTTGATCACGTCCGGGCGGAGCCGCAGAATGTGCTGCATGGAGGCGTAACCGGCGCCCGCGTCGTCGACGGCGAGCCGGGCACCGCGCCGATGGATCTCGTCGACCACACCGACGAGGGCGTCGTAGTCGGTCACGACCGCGTGTTCGGTGATCTCGACGGTGATCCGGGCGGCCGACGGCCCGAGCCGGTCGAGCCGCTGCAGGAAACGCGGGTCGAGCATCGTCTCCGGCGCCACGTTGACCGACAGGTAGGCGTCGCCGGGCACGTCGGCCAGCCGAGCCAGGGCCGCGTCCAGCGCGTACAGCTCGAGATCGGGGCCGAGACCGGCCTGCCAGGCCTCGTCGAACCATTCGTTCGGCGGACGGTACGGCCGGTCGGCGAACCGGGACAGCGCCTCGGCGCCGACGGCCCGTTGGGTGGCGAGGTCGACGATCGGCTGCAGCACGATCCGGAGGCCCTCTCCCCCGGACAGCAGATCCGTGATGCGGGCGCGGGCGGCCTCCTGCCGCTCGTACCGGTCGCGCTCCTCGGCTTCCGCGAGCACCTGCTCGGTGATGTCGGTGCTGAACCCGTGATAGGCCTTGATCTCGCTGTGCTCGCCGTACACCGGGGTGGCGCTGTTGCGCAGATACCGCACCGTGCCGTCGGCGTGCCGCACACTGCTCCGCCACTCCGAGCCGGCCGTCGCCACCAGCTCGTCCAGCGCCACCGGCTGGTCGTCGCACGGGCTCATCACGGCATCGATCCCGGCACCGAGGATCTCGTCGGAGGTCCTGCCGAGCACCGCCTCGACACTCTCGTTGGAGAACGTGAACCGGAGCCCCGCGTCGAGGCGCCACACCCAGCCGGTCACGGTCTGCATGGTGCTGCGGAAGGCTTCGACGGCGTCCCGCGTGGTGGCCTGCATCCGCCGGTGGAGCCCGATCAGCCGGACCATGATCCAGAGGATGGCCGGCAGCCAGCAGATCGCGGCCACGGCCAGCCATTCGTCGGCTTCCGGTGCTTCGCCGGCGACGACGACGTCCTCCCACTCCCACACCGAGGAGAGCAGGGTGAGCAGCATGCTCGGACCGAGGACGACGATGACGGCCGCGATCAGCCTCCGCGTGGCGGCCGCGCTTCGCACACCCATCGGGTCCGGTTCCACTGACACACCGGGGTAATCGGCTGCGACCCGGTCCCCCTAAGGCCGGGCGCGATGTTCGTGTTACCGGTGGCGGGCCGCGGCGATCGTGGCGAGGGCACGCGTGGTGGCGTCGGCGGGCTGCCGCCGGCGTTCGACCTCGGTGAAACCGGCGCGGGCCAGGTGCCCGGCGAACTCGTCGACGGGCCAGCGGTACGCCGTCACGACTTTGTGGTCGAAAGCGGCGAACTCGTCGCCGCCGTCGAAGAAGCCGGCCACCAGCGTGGCACCGGGCGCGGTCACCCGCCGGAACTCGGAGAGCACATCGTCGAGGTCCGGCGGCGGAAGGTGGATCAGCGAGTAGTAGGACAGGATCCCGGCGGCCGACCCGTCCGGCACGCCGAGGCCCGTCATCGACCCGAGCCGGTAGTCCCCGTCCGGGTGGGCCGCCTTCGCGTGCGCGATGAACGCCGGGACCAGGTCGATGCCGATCGCGTCCACGCCGAGCGACCGGAGGTGGGCGGTGAGGTGACCGGGCCCGCACCCCACGTCGAGGACGGTGCCGCCGGGTGAACGCAGGTGCCGCACGATCATGGCCAGGTCACCGGCGGGCACCTTGTCACTCGTCCCGAACATGTCGATGTAAAGGCCGGCGACGGAGGCGTACGCATCCCGGATCCGCTCCACACTCACCGCACGACCATAGTCCGCGACCAGGTGGCGCCCAGCCGTCACCGGGTGGGCCCGGCGTCCGGCGGCTAGCCGAGCCGGAGCGTCGCCGTGGCCGTGCCCGGTGCGGCGATGGTGAAGCCGGCCGTGCGACCGGCGTGGCTGAGCTGGTAGTCGCCGAGGAAGCCGGACACCTCGAGACGCCCCGCCTCGTCGGTCCGCCGGACGGTCGCGGGGAGCCACCACTCCCCCTTGATCAGGCTTCGCAGGGCGTCGTACGCCGGTTTCGGTGTGCCGTCGGCGCGGACGAGACCGGCGGGGGCTCCGAGCCACGCGTCGGCGTCGGACAGGCCCCAGTAGGTGACCGCATCGACCGACGGGTGAGCGAGCAGGGTCCGGTAGTGCCGCACGATCTCGTCGGCCTGCCGCTGTTCGCCGTCCGGGGTGGACGGCCACGACGGGACCTGGAAGTCGTTGAGGTCGTCGATCTCCGGGGGCATCGGGTCACCGGAGACCAGGGTGGTCTCGGTCATGTGGATCGGCAGGCCGTACCGGGCGAACCGGTCGAGCGTCTCCCGTGTCCGTTCCTCGCCCCAGTAGCCCTGATGCATGTGACTCTGCAGGCCCAGCGCGTCGACCCGGATCCCGGCCTCCAGAACACCTTCGATCAGGCATTCGTACGCCGTGGACATGTCGAAGTCGTTGAGCAGCAACGTGGCGCCGGGCCCGGCCGCGCGGGCTTCCTCGAAGGCGAGGCGGACGGTCGCGATCCGGCCTCGGGCGCGCGCCAGGCGGGTGATGGCGTTGGGGTGCGGCTCGTTGCGGAACACCGGCATGATCACCACTTCGTTGATCACGTCCCACGAGTCGATGAGGCCGGCCAGGCCGGACACCTCGCGCCGGATGCGGGCACGGACCGTCGCCTCGATCTCGTCGATCGGTCTCTCCCGCAGCCAGCCGGGGGCCAGGGTGTGCCATACCAGCGGATGTCCTTTGACGCGGCAGCCGTGGCCGGCGAACCACTGCGCGGTCCGGTGCAGCCGTTCGGTGTCGGGGCGGCCTTCCTGCGTTTCGAAGTCCGCCCAGTAGAACGGCAGGGTGGCGGTGTTGAAGACGTCGAGCCACAGGCCGGCGTGGCCGGGCGGTCCCGCGCCGTCGGCCACGGTCATGAACTCGAAGCCGATGTTGCCGAAAGCGAACGCGTGGGATCGCTGTTCCGCGATCACCTCGCGGTCGGCGAGCGGCTGGCCGTCGGGATCGAGCACGGTGAGCAGCGCCTTGCCGTAGCGGTGCTGCGGTCGTTCGGTCATCAGGACACCTCTGACTCCGTAAGTTTCGGATACAGCTGGTAGTTGCGACAACTTTCCGTCACCCAGCGCGACCGGGCAACCGATGGATTCTCCTGGTACAGCTAACACTCAGCGCCGCTTGTGTTACGCATAGCGTCCATTTTCGCTTCGGTGATTATCTTGACATCCTCGTTGACCACTTCATAGTTTGAGCGCCATCTTTCCGAAACACTCCGAAACTTTCGCTACCGAAGAGGTGGGCTTTCATGGCACCGAAAATGAACCTGGCAGTGGCTGCCGTGGTGGCGTTGAGCGCCATCGGGCTGACGGCCTGCACCGGCGGGGACGATGACGGGGGCGCCGGGGGCGGCGGCAACGTCACGATGGACTTCTGGCACAACGCCACGACCGGGCCCGGCAAGGCGTTCTGGGACAAGACGGTCGCCGATTTCCAGACCGCGCACCCCAACGTCAAGATCAAGATTCAGCAGGTGCAGAACGAGGACCTGGACGGCAAGCTGCAGACGGCGCTGAACTCCGGTTCCGCGCCCGACATCTTCCTGCAGCGCGGCGGCGGCAAGATGGCCGCGATGGTGGAGGCGGGCCAGCTCAAGGACATCACCGCGGACATCAGCGACGCCACCAAGCAGGCGGTCGGCGAGGCGGCCCTCAAGACCGGGCAGGTGGACGGCAAGGCGTACTCCGTACCGGTCTCGATCCTGCCCGGCGGCCTCTGGTACAGCAAGGACCTGTTCGCGAAGGCGGGCGTGACGACGCCGCCGACCACCATCGACGAGCTCAACACCGCCGTCACGAAGCTCAAGGCCAACGGCACGCCGATCGCCCTCGGCGCCAAGGACGCCTGGCCCGCCGCCCACTGGTACTACTTCTTCGCCCTGCGGGCGTGCAGCCCGGCCGCACTCGACGCGGCCGCCAAGGACAAGAGCTTCACCGACGCGTGCTGGACCAAGGCCGGCGAGGATCTCAAGGCGTTCGCCGACACCAAACCGTTCAACGAGGGCTTCCTGACCACGTCGGCCCAGCAGGGCGCCGGCAGCTCGGCCGGTCTGGTGGCCAACTACAAGGCCAGCATGGAGCTGATGGGTGCCTGGGACCCGGGCGTCATCGCCTCCCTGACCAAGGACACCAAGCCGCTGCCCGACCTGGGTTACTTCCCGTTCCCGGCGGTTCCCGGCGGCCAGGGCGACCCGGCGGCGATCATGGGCGGCGCGGACGGCTACTCGTGTGCGGCCGACGCCCCGAAGGAATGCGCCGACTTCCTCAACTTCATCCTCACCAAGGACGTGCAGGAGGGCTACTACAAGGCCTTCAACGCGCTGCCGGTCAGCAAGGAGGCCCAGGGTGCGGTCACCGAGGACTACCTGAAGGCGGTTCTCGACGCCTACAACAAGGCGCCGTACGTCTCGCAGTGGCTCGACACGATCTACGGCCAGAACGTCGGTAACGCCCTGAACGTCGGCGTGGTCAACCTGCTCGCCGGCAAGGGCGACGTCGCCGGGATCATCCAGGCTGTCAACGACGCGGCCAAGAAGGGCTGAGTAGGTTGGTGGCTCTGACACCCGGCACGCGTGTCCGGGACGGAGGTGGCGTCGCGGCGCCGCCTCCGGCCCGGCGCCGCCGGCGCGGTATCGGCTGGCGCATGCGCCTGGAGATCGCGGCGCTGTCCGGCCCGGCGATCCTCATGTTCCTCGGCTTCGTGATCACCCCGGTCCTGCTGGCCGGCTACTACGGCTTCTACCGGTGGAAGGGGTTCGGCCCGCCGACGAACTTCGTGGGCCTCGACAACTACGTCACCATCCTGCAGGACGACCTGTTCCACGAGGCGCTGTGGCACAACGCCCAGATCCTCGTGCTCTCGCTCGTCCTCCAGGGCCCGATCGCGGTGGGTCTCGCGCTGCTGCTCAACCAGAAGATGCGTGGCCAGTCGCTCGTCCGGGTACTGATCTTCGTCCCGTACGTGATCTCCGAGGTCATCGTCGGGACGGCGTGGGCCCTGCTGCTGCAGTCCCAGGGCGCGGTCAACGGCGTCCTGCGTTCGATCGGCCTGGGTGGACTCGCCGAGGACTGGCTGGCGAATCCGAGCCTGGCCCTCTGGACGCTGATGCTCATCCTGACCTGGAAGTACGTCGGGTTCGCGGTGATCCTGTTCCTGGCCGGTATGCAGAACATCCCGGAGGAGCTGGCCGAGGCCGCCGCCATGGACGGCGCCTCGTACTGGCAGACCCAGTGGCGCATCACCCTGCCGCTGCTCGGTCCCACCATCCGGATCTGGGGATTCCTGTCGGTCATCGGCGCGCTGCAGCTGTTCGATCTGGTCTACATCATCTGGGGCCAGTACGTCGCCTCGACCGCCGGCACCTCGACCATGGCCACGTACATGGTCTCCGAGGGCCGCAACGCCGGGAACTACGGGTACGGCAACGCGGTGGCGGTCGTGCTCTTCATCATCTCGATGATCATCGCGCTTGTGTACCAGCGTTTCGTGCTGCGCCGGGACACTGAGGGCGCGCTCACCGGAGGACGGTAGAAATGGCCACGGCCACCCACGCCAAGCGCGGCAATCCGGTCGTCTACGTCGCCGCCCTCGCCCTGGTCGGTGTCATGCTCGGTCCGGTCATCTACATCATCATCGGGGGCTTCCGGACGAACTCGCAGATCACCACCGACCCGGCAGGTCTCCCGGACCCGTGGCAGTTCGGCAACTACGCCGACGTCCTGACCGGTAGCACCTTCTGGACCCAGGTCACCAACTCGACGATCGCGGCCGTGGTCACCACGGCCGGCGTGGTCACCCTGGGAGTGATGGCAAGTTATGTGCTGGCGCGCTATCACTTCCGGGGGCGCGGTGCGATGTACGCGCTGTTCGCGGCCGGTCTCATGTTCCCCCCGACTGTCGCGATCACCCCGCTGTACGTCCTGATCAAGAACCTGGGCCTGGTGAACACGCTGCCCGGCATCATCCTGCCGCAGATCGCCTTCAGCCTGCCGACGACGATCATCATCCTGGTGCCGTTCCTGCGGGCGATCCCGAGGGAGCTCGAGGAGGCCGCATTCATCGACCGTTGCAGCCGGCTCGGCTTCTTCTGGCGGATGGTGCTGCCGCTCTCGGTCCCGGGCCTGATCACTGTCGGCATCCTGGCGTTCGTCAACAGCTGGAACAGTTACCTGCTGCCGCTGTTCATCCTGAACGACCAGGAGGCCTTCACGCTCCCCCTGGGGGTGCAGGCGTTCGCCTCGCAGTACTCCGTCGACACCGCGAAGGTGCTCGCCTTCACCTCACTGTCGATGATCCCGGCGCTGGTGTTCTTCAGCCTCTTCGAGCGCCGCATCGTCGGCGGCCTGACCGGAGCGGTCAAAGGGTGAACCGGGGGCCCTCCGGAGGAGTGGAATTCCACTGCTCCACGTAATCCCCCACACGGATGACCCGCATTCCCCGGAAGCTGCGGACGCGGTCCGGGGAATGCGGAACCACCAGCGGCGAATCCCCCGATCGAGGAGCCCGGACAGCCCGGCAGGCGACGCCCGCATCGTCGCACATCACCATTTCCGACATATGCGTCTGGTTCCGCATCTTCGTAGACTTCATACTGATGTCACGTTCTGAAAGTGTTTCGCTTGGCGTCGTGATCTCCGGAGGGCCGGGCGATGTCCGAAAAGCTCACCGCCCCACCGCCACGGGTCCGCCCCGATGACCGACGCCGCCGGCCGGTCAGCGCCCGCGCTGCGCGACTTCCTGCTCGACGCGGGGCCGTCGTTCATCGCGATAGCCGGGGTCATCGCCAACATCATCCAGATCGTCACGGTCGGCAGTGTCACCGCCGAGGGGCTGGTGGCTTTCGGTTTCGTGATGACGGCGACCGTGGTCCTGGTCGGTTACAACTTCATCCGCCGCCGGAGGGCCGATGAGGCGGCCGTGAACGAGCTGAACGTCGTCCGCAGCGCGCTGGCCTCCACCTTCGCCGCCTACCGGCCCTACCAGGACGAGCTCACGATCGTCGTCCACATCGGCGGGAACCCGGCCGAGGACCGGATCGACGAGCACCATGTCACGACGGCGCCACAGGAGGGCGCCACCGTTCACTGGTGTCACCTCGAACCCCTCACCCGCGGCCCCGGCCAGAGCCCGGACTGGAGCGTTCTCGATCTCGACGTGAACCGCCGGGCGGTCAACGGCGCGCAGGCGCAGCGGGCGGTCCCGATCCGGCTGCACGGCAGCACCGCTCCGGCCCTCATCTTCTTCGCCCCGCCCGCCACCAAGGTGGAGTGGACCGCGGCCTACCGGTCACCGTCCTTCTGGGATCCGCTGCGGCGCGACCACTCACAGCAGTTCGAGTGGATGCCGCCGGCACCGAGCCTGGACGATCCGGAGCGACGCGGCCCGGTACGTTCGGTCACGTTCGAGTTCCGGGTCCCGCTGTCGCTCGGCACACTCGCCGATCCCGAGCCGCCGCCGGCCGGCGTCACGTTCCGGCGCGATCCGACCGGTGCGCACGAATACACGATCGAGGACGTCGCCGCACTCATGGGCGGTACGGGTTCCACGGTCAACGCGCTCAGGTGGCCTCTGCGGCTCATCCCCCGGGAGGGAAAGTCATGACGGCGTCGGCGCGGTTGTCGAGAGCGGGAGGCGTCGCCTCGTGGGTGGTGCCGGTGGCGGTGACCCTGGTCAACGTCCTGCTGGTGGTCGGAGTCGCCGCCGGCGCACGGGTGGCACTGTCGGTGGTCGGCCTGCTGCTGCTCGGACTGGTCGTGACGCTCCTGCTGCGGTCGCGGAAGGTCGCCACCGTACCGGAGCCACCGGACCAGCCCGGTGGCTTCGTCGAGGACCTGGAACTCACCGTCTGGGTCGGTGCCACCGCGCGGGACGATCGCATCCTGGAGCGGCGCCGGACCCGGCCCGCCCACGGGCTCGAGCAACGGAAGCTGACGCTCATCCGCCCGTACGCCGGGACCGACACCGAGAAGGTCTCGATCACGCCGGCCCCGCACGCGACGAACGCGCCGGTCGACGCGAGCTGGGTGCCGATCGGCACCGCCGGCCGCGGGATCGTCCGCTTCGTGCCGCCGGTGAAATGCGAGACGCTGGAGTGGGAACTCGGCTACACCATTCCCGGGGGCCTATGGAATCCGCTCCGATCCGTCGGCCTCGACGTATTCAGATACGACGCCCGCGCTTTCCCGATCGGCCGGTTCTCCATCCGTTTCGTGTTCGGGCCGAACGCCGACGCCATTTCGGTGCAGGAGCGTAATCGCCGCGGCACGACGCGTTACGAAAAGGGTGAGCCCGACGCCGAGAGGGCTGCCGTCTGGACCGCGGACACGCCTAGCGCGGCCACCCGTTACGAGTGGGACATTCGGGTGGACTGGTCCGGCGGAACGGCTTGAACTCGTACACGATTGTGGTTCTCGAGATTATCGCCCGGTAACCGGCTATTCTTGCCGATGGCATGAAACCGGATCATTCCCGGACACGGAAGACCGCGGGCCCACATGCGGCCCGCTCTTTTATGGGGGCGAACATGACGAGTACGCCGAAACATCTTGTCGGTCGCGGCGGCGAGGGCTCCGCAGGCTGACCACGGCACGGCCACCACGGCGGCGAGGACATCTCGCCGCCGTCCGCGTGTCAGCCGGCGCTCTCCAGCGAGCGGGCCATCCCGCGCAGCGTCGCTCCGAAGATCGCCCGCCCGGACAGCGACAGCAGCGGCCCGGCGTACCGGGTGACGCGGCGCGGGGACACCTCGACATCCTCGACCCAGACCACGCGGCACCGCCGGCCGGGCAGCGGCGTCACCGTGAACCACGCGCTGCCGTGCACGACACGGCCGTGCTTGACGATCTCGCACCGGCCGGGCCGGTCGCCCCGGTCGTCGCCGGACGGCGGCTCCCAGGCCACCACCTCCATCGGGTCGTCGAAACCCAGCGGACCCAGGCCGGTGCGCGCGACGAAGGTGGCACCGACCCCGTCCGGCCGATCGGTGACGACCCGGACCTCGGTCAGTGGGACCCAGTCGCCGTGCCGGGGCCAGTCCACCAGGGTGTTCCAGGTGTCGGTGGCGGTGGCGCGCACGTGCCGGGTGACGGTGAAGCTGGTCATCCCCACATCCTCGTAAAGATCGGCCGTTCCCGCACGCCCTGTGGCGGGTAACGCACCCGTGTGGATCATCTGCGACTGCGCTTCGACGGCTGGATCGCCGGGCTGGGCACGGCCGGCGGCACCCGGCTGGTCGTCGGGCACTGGCCCGGCTCCCCGTTCGGGCCGGTCACCGACGTCATGGTGGAGGACGCCGCCGGTCACCGGCTGCTGCTCGCCGAGACCGCCGAGCTGGCCCGGTTCGTCGCCGAGACCTACACCTTCGACGAGGTCCGGATCGTGCCGGTCACGGTGCGCCGGGAACCGGCGGCCTGGCACATCACCGCCGGGCCGCTGGAGCTGCGGTTCACCACCGGCGGACGCGGCGCGCTGGGCGCCCTGCTGCACGCGGTTCCCGCGGTGCTGGCCAGGCAGCTGTGGTGGGTGCGCCTGATCGATCTGCCCGCCCGGCTGCTGCACGGCGTTCGCACCCGTGGCAGCGCCGGAAACGGGCGCCGGGAGTGGTACGCGGTCCGCGATCTGCACCGGATCACCGCGGCTGACGCCGCTCTGGACGGCGTCGGCCTCGGCCGGCTCACCGACGTCGACCCGCCGGTACGGTTCGGTTTCGGTTCGACACCCCCGTCCCCGGCACTCGTGCGCATCACCACGACCGTCGAGGTGCCGCGTGCGTGACCGGCGGGGCCGGCTGCCAGCGCGCCGGCGGCAGGACGGTGGCGCGGGGCTTCGACGGCTCGGCGATCCCGGCTCGCTCGGTGACCAGCCACCTGACGTCGGGCGCATGGGTACTTGGTACGGTGACGAAAAGGCAGCAAACAGGCAAAACACTTCTGGAGGTGCCATGAAGATCTCCGACGACGAAGAGCAACGCATCGGCGCCGGCCGTCCTCTGCCCCGCCATCACCGTCACGGAGGTTCGAATCCGGTGCCGTTCTCCCGAGCCGGTCTACTGGCCGTCCTGCTGCTCGCCGGCCTGACCGGATGCACCGGCGACGACCGGCCGGCCGCCCCCGCAGCATCCGCCCCTGCCGCGTCCTTGCCCGCCGCGCCCGGACCGACGGAGAACGCGACCACACCCGCGGCTGCCCCGTTCCCGTTCACGGTCAACCGCCGGGGCGGGTTCGCCGGCGTCGACGACCGCGCACGGATCGACGCGGACGGCACCGTGGTGGTGACGACGCGGGAACGGTCCTCCGCGCCGGCGTCCCTGCCCGCGGCCACCATGGACGAACTGCGCCGGTTGCTCACCTCCGCCGACTTCACCGGCCGGGCGGGCACGGCGAGCGCGCCGACGTGCGACGACGGTTTCGAGTACGAACTGGCCACTCCGGAGGCGACGGTGACCGTGCACGACTGCGGCGACCCGCACGGCGCCACCGTGGACCGCCTCGTCGCCATCAGCGCGGGCCTGTTCAACGGCTGATCACGGCCGCCGTCACCGCACCATGACACGCCGGTAGGCCGCGTCCGCCACCTCCGGCTGTGGGTGCTCCCGCAGCCGGCGCAGCGACTCCACCCAGGGCTCGCTCCATCGCTGCGCACCGCCGGCGGCCTGGACAAGCGCCAGCGCGAACAATCCGCCGGCCAGGTCACCCCGTCCGGCGAGCCGCTCCGCCTCGGCCGGGACATCGCCGAGCCGGGCGGTGTCCGGGCGGTTGTCGGCGATGCGCCCGGCCAGCCGCACGGCGAGCGCCGGACGGCCGGCTACGAGGTCGGCGACCTCGGCGAGCGGCGCCGCGCGCGAACCGGCCAGCGCGACGAGCAGCTCGGCACCGTCGACCAGGAACGCCGGTTCGGCCGCGAGCATCCGGGCCGCCGCGCGCGCCGGCCGCAGGTCACCGGTGGGGCGGGCCTGAACCCACTTCGCCACGTCGCCGGCGATCCTCGTCACGCAGCGGCGGGCCGGACGGTCGCGTTGCGGCGAGCCGAGGTCCGGGTCCTGCCGGTCGAGGGCAATGAGCCGGCTCAGCACCGGTTCCAGCGTGCCGGCGTGCTCCAGCAGGGCTTCGGTCAGCGACCGCAGGACCCCGCGCGGCCAGAAGACGCCCGGTCCGGTGAAGTCCGGGTCGGCGAGCGCGGCGGCGATCACGCCGAGCCCGTCCGGCGCCCACGGGACCCACGGTGCGAGATGCTCGAACGCGTCCATCGAGATCTTCCGGTCGGGGCTCGCGCAGGCGGTCAGGACCAGCGCGGCGAACCGGGGACGATCGGATTCGGTCAGATCCTGCGGTACGACGGCGAGCAGCGCACGGACCTCGGCGTGCGCGGCGGAACCGGCCGCCTCGGTGAGGATCCGCCAGACGGCCGGGGACAGCACGGCGCCCCGGACGGCGGTGACGACCGCGGCCCGTACATCGGGATGGGTGCCGGGGGTGTGCCACACCTCGGCGAACAGATCCGCCGACTCCGGCGGCCCGTAACGGGCGAGCAGCCGGATCGCGGCCCTGCGGCTGGACACCCGGACCGGCGACGGCCCCAGCACGACCTCCCGCAGCAGCGTGAGCAGGGTGCCGGCGCTCACGAACCGGGCCGCGCGGTCGGCCGCCGGCAACGCCGCCCGGGCACGGGCGCCGCCGGCCTGACCGAGCAGCGTCGGCAACGCCTCGTCGGGGCGGTCGGTCCACGGCAGGGCGCCCAGAGCCGCCTCGGCGATCGGGACCTCCGGGTTGTCGAGAAACCCCGCGAGCAACTCACGGCCGGAGACCGGCACCCTCGCCAGATTCTTCAACGCGGTCGTACGGGTGCGCTGCTCCACCTCGGTGTCGGCCGCGACCGCGGCGAGAGCCCCGGCGTAGGCGCACTGCTGCCGGGGCGTCCACCGGCGTACGTACGACGGCGGCCCGACCAGAGCGGGATCGGCCAGCGCCCTGTCGAGCAGTGTGGTGCTCCAGCCGCTCACCTCCCGCCACACCGCAGACAGCCGCACCGCCGCCGGATCCTCACGCAGCAGCTCGGCGGCCCGCTCCGCCCTGGTCCGGGGGTCGTCGAGCCACAGCTGTGCCGCCCGTTCCCGGACGTGGGGCGGCGACGAGGGTGCCGCCGCCCGTCGTAGCAGTTCCTGCAGCTCGGGCACGTGCCGGGCACGGGTCTCCAGCAGGTCGGCAAGGTCCAGAAGCGCGGCCGGATCGGCGGTGATCCGCCTGCGCAGCGCCATGGTGACCAGGTGTTCCTGGCCCGGGCGCAGCGGCGTCTCCAGGTAGCGGATGACCGGCAGCCGGGCGATCAGGCCGAGCGCCCATCGGGTGAGCTCATCGTCCTCGGGAGGCCCCGCGGGACGGCGGGTCAGGGCCGCGTAGGCGAGCTCCTCCAACTGGTACCGGGTGCGCTGGGACAGATCCCGGGCCTCGATCGTCGCGTCGGTGATCGCGGTCAGCGTGACCGCGTCCGAACCGGTGAGGTACGGGATCAACGTGCGCAGCGACTCCAGCACCGCCCGCTGCACGCCTTCCCGTTCGTTGCGGACCCGAAGCAGCCGCTGAAGCACCTCCGGCACCACGGCGGGCTCCCGGCGGGCCACCTCGAGGAACGCTTGGTACGTCTCCTCACGCCGGTACGCCGCCGCGTCATGGCTCGCCTTGTCGAGCCGGGCCAGCACCTCGGCGGCCGGCAGCAACCGGTGCCACCGCTCGGTGGCGTGTTCGTTCGCCGCGATGTGCGGCAACGCCAGTATCCGCCGCACCTCACGGCTGCGAACCGGCTCCGGCAGCAGCTCGACATGCCCTTCCCAGGGGTTGTCCGACGGCGGCGTCGCAAGGTGGACCTCGACGCGCCGGTCCGGCGGGAGCATCTCGAACAGTTGGTGATTGATGGCGTTGAGTGCGGCCAGCTCGTCGGCGCCGAGCACCAAGAGGGGACGCAGCACGCCCGGATTCAGATGCCGGTAGAAGTCGGAGGAGGTGACCCGGCCGATCACGAGCGCCGCCACCCGCTGCGGGAACCGCTTGGCGAGCGACGTGAGGCCGATCTCCGGAAGCGAGGTGGACGTGTAGCGCTCCAGCAGGCCCAGCACCCGCTCCGGTTCGCTGCGCGTGCACGCGTCGACGGCGGCGGCGAACGGTGTCCAGTCCGGTTCCGGTGCTGCGGCGGCCAGGCCCGCGGCGGCCCAGTCCAGAATCGCCGGGCTGTGCCGCCGGGCCAGCACCTTCCACGAGACGATCGAACGCGCCAGCACCGGCAGCAGGCGGGCGACCACCGGTGCGGTGCAGGCCGGGAGGAGAGCCACCGCCTCGCGGTCGCCGTACCGCTCACGCACCGGGTCGATCAGTTCGTCGCCCGAGCCCGGGTACTTGCGCAGCAGCCGCAGAACCAGGTGGCGCAGCACGGGCGGGGCATCGGCCAGCAGTTCCCCGCCCGTCGTCCAGCCCAGCCGGAGCGCCTGTTTCGCGGCCTCCGCCCGTACCGATGGATCCGGGTCCGTCAGAGCCCCGGCCACCACCGGGCGGAAACCGAGGGCAGCCGCCGCGGTGACCGCCAGAAAACGCTCGTAGGGGCCACCCGCCGCGAGCTCGGCCGTCCGCGTCTCCGGATCCGCCTGTCCACGCAGCAGACCCAGAAGAGCCGGGATCCTTTCCGGGTACGGCACCGCGTCGAGCTGGTCGGAAAGCATCAACGGATTGTGCCGTACCCGGGAATCGAGCCGATCTACAGGCCCCAGCCGTACCGGATGCGATCGCGGCCGGAGGTGTTGCGCACCGTCAGATTGAGATTGGTGCCGCTGCCACTGAGAGCGAACATCGAGTAGTGGTCGAAACCGGAGGTGCCGGTCGGTTTGCCGCCGACCGCCGGCCAGTAGACGCCACCCATCTGGTTGTCCCGCATCACCTGCGTCACCGCGCGGATGTGCCGCACGAAATTGTCGGTGCTGCTCGCGTTCGCGTAGTTGAGACCGGTCGACATCGGCGCCCCGTACTCGGTCACCACCGCGCGGGAGGCGCAGTTACCGAGACGCGTCTGAATGTGGGATCGGAACGCGTCGTACGTCATCGCGCCGTAGAAGAACGCGTAGTGGTGGAAGGAGAGCAACGTGCCGCTGAACCGGCTGTCGTTGCAGACGTCCCGCAGATCCTGGCTGAAGCCGGTGCCGCCGATCAGCGTCCGGCTCGGCACCGCCGAGTAGTGGTACCTCATCCAGTTCGCGGCGACGTTACGCCAATCCGCCGAGGAGTAGCCGTGCGGCTCGTTCATCGGCTCGAAGTAGACGTTCGTGTTCGCGCCGTACAGGTAGGTCACGTTGGACCACATGGTGTTCCACGCGGCGATGTTCGTGATCCGGCCGCCGGACGCCGCCCCGTCCTCCCAGTAGGCGATGATCACCTTGAAACCGCGGGCGGTGGCCGCGTCGATCGCACCACGATAGGCGTTCCACCACGTCGTGCCGACGGTGTGCGTGTTGATCGGCAGCCGTACCGTGTTGACACCCATCGCCGCCATGTCGTCGTACAGGGCGTTGGCCTTGGCGCGCACGGTGGCATTGCTGTCCGACTGGCTCAGGCCCTGCACGACCAGCGGGCCGGTGCTGAAGTTGTCGCCGAGCACCGCCCAGTTCATACCTTTGAACTGATTGGTGACCGCGGCTGCGGGGGACGCGCCGCTGACGGCGACGACCGGGACCAACGCCACCGCGGCCAGGGCGCTGGTGATGACACGACGCAACGATCGGGGATGGTTTCTCATGCCTCGTCCTTCCGCACGGGGGATGTGCATCAGCAACACCTTGGTAATCAAAGGCGACCGGGCATGCGATCCTTCGAGCCGACTCGTACAGAAACACTCACAGACGAACATCGCGGGCGAGCCGCAAGTCACCACGCGGGAGGGGTCGGCCTGCGCCCGTCGGCGGGCGGTGGGCGGCGGGTCACCAGGAGAATGCCGGGCCCCGGACCGTTCCCCGCGGGAGCAGGGGGCGGCCGGTGTACTCCCACGTCTGCACGATGACGTAGCGGCGGCCGTGCGGGGCCTGCAGGTCGGCCGGTCCGCAGCTGTGCTTGAGCATGAAGTCGGTGAACATCATGCCCCGGCAGTGGTGCGGGCCCGCGACGATCTCGTCGGTCACGGCGTCGTGCACGGCCAGCGAGATGTCGGCCTGGACGCCGGGCATGGCCTCCATGTCGCCGCGGACGCGGATCGTCGAGCCCAGCGCATGGCACGGCTGGACCAGCACCGGATGGCCCAGTTCCCACGTGTACTGCTCGCCGCATCGCCACGGGCCGACCGCGATCCGGCCGCCGGCCTTGCCCGGTCCCGCGGTGGCGCCGATCTGCGCGGGGCCGGCTGTCGCGCCGGCCTGGGCTCCGGCTTCGGCGGGTACCCGGGTTCCGGTCCGGCCGGAGGCTTCCTTGCCGGCGGGCGGCGGCGCGGGCGGGACGGCGCCGGGGCTCATCCCCAGACCGGCCGGTACGACCGTCGGCGACGGCTTGAGCGCTTCCAGCGACGGCGCGGCACCGGGCACGACACCACCGACCGAACCGCCGCCGATGGCGGCGCCGGTGCTGGTGCCGGTGCCGGTGCCGTGCGACGGCTGCACGCCGGTGGCACCGGCGGCGCCGGCCCGGTCGTCGCGCAGCTGCCACGCGCTGTACCCGCCCCAGCTGGAAGCGGCGAGCGTGCCCGCGACCAGGGTCACGACCAGGCCGTGCCGGCCGAAGAGCCAGCTGCGCGGGCCGTTGCGGGGCCGTTTGCGGGCCGGGCGGACCCGGTCCGGGTGAGGCGGGCGGGGATCGGCCCTCAGCGAGCTCGTGGCCGGCCCTCGCGGTTCGGTGGGCACCGAGTCGACGGGGGCGGCAAGGGCGGGCATTCCGGCGGTACGCCTGGCGAGTTCCCGCAACGTCTCGTGCAGTTCCGCTGCCGGCGGGCGGCGGCCCGGATCCTTGTCGAGGCACTCCTCGATGACCTGCCACACCTCGCCGGGCATGCCGTCCGGGCGCGGCGGCGGATCCTCCAGGTGGCCGTGCAGGACCGCGAACGGCTCCCCGACGTACGGCGTGTGCCCGCAGACCAGCTCGTACAGCGTCACCCCGAGCGCGTAGACGTCGGCGGGCGGGGCGGCGTCGCCTCCGCTGATCGTCTCGGGCGCCATGTAGTACGGCGTGCCGATCACCGCGTGCGGGGTGGTCAGGCCGGCGGCATCGAGAACGCGGGCGATACCGAAGTCGGTCAGCCTGATCTCGGTGCTCTCACCCGTACCGTCGAGAAGGATGTTGTCGGGTTTGACGTCGCGATGCACCACGCTCAGCGCATGCGTCTCGGCCAGGGCCGCCGCCACCTGGGCCAGCAGGCGGGCCGCCTCGGCCGGGGGCAGGGTGCCGGCCCCGCGCAACCGGTCCCGCAGGCTGCCGCCGGCCACGTAGTCCATCACCAGGCCGATCGACTCGCCGACGCTGAACAGGTCACGGACGCCGACGATGTTCTGGTGACGGACCATCATGAGGATGGTGCGTTCCTGCACGAAACGGGTGACCAGTTTCGGCTGCCGCAGCAGGCCCTCGTGCAGCAGTTTCACGGCGACCTGTTCACCGGTGGACCGGTCGATGCCACGCCAGACCGTGCCCGTGGCGCCCTGCCCCACCGGGCAGACGAGGATGTACGAGTTGCCGACGCACCGGCCGCTGAGGTCGACGGTGCCGGGCTCGACGGGGCCGGAGCCGGACCCGTTGAGTGAGAGGGACGGCTGCACGGTTCTGCCAGATCCTTCCTGTGGCGGACGAAGCGGGTCGAAGCGACGCCGATCGTGGCGTCACCGGCATCCGATGGCAACCCACCGATGTCCGAACCGTCAGGAATCGTCAGCCTGGTCAGGAAGTCGTCACCCGTGCACGAGACCGCTCGTTAGTCCCGCATCGGTACGTCGGAGAACGTCGCGGGAACCTCGAGCGTCCGCATCCGTGACGGCGGCCAGTACGTGGCGAAGGCCCGCCCGATCAGCCGGTCCACCCGGACCATGCCGTCGTCGGCGGCCAGGTGCATCCGCGAGTCGCCGGACTCGCTACGGTGGTCGCCGAGGAGGAAGACGTTGCCCGCCGGAACCGTCACCTCGAACGGAAGCTCGGAGGGCACGTCACCGGGGAACAGGTAGTCCTCGGCCAGAGCCCGGCCGTTGACCGTGACCGTCCCGTCCTTGTCGCAGCAGACGACCCGGTCGCCGGCCACGCCGATGATGCGCTTGATGTAGTGCTGGCCCGGCTCGGCACCCCAGGAGGACGGCGGGGTGAAGACCACGATCTGTCCCCGGGCGGGCTCCTGCCCGAACCGGTAGGCGGTCTTGTTGACGAGCACCTTGTCGTCGCGGAGCAGGGTCTGTTCCATCGACTGCGACGGGATGTAGAACGTCTGCACCAGGAACGTCCGGACCCCGAGCGCGACGACCGCCGCCACGACGATCAGGATCACGTACTCGCGGAGGCGGGATCGGGTGGTTGCGGGGGTTTCGGTCTGTCCGGACATCCGCCGCAGCGTACAAGCCACCTGCCACTCACCGGTCGTGGGTGGCAGGTGGCTCGTACCGGCGGTCAGTCGACCGGGTCGAGGACGACCTGGGCGGTACCGACCTGGCCGTCGGGGTCGGTGTACTCGGCTACGAAGACGGCGCTCAGGTTGTCCTGACCCTCGTGGCCGGGGTCGACGAACGTGGTGATCGAGCCGGTGCAACCCGACGTCGTCGACAGCGGGTGGCCGTGCTGGTCGTGGCCGAGGATGTAGGACACCTGGACGTTCGCGCAGTTGACCGGCACGTCGTCGACCACGCTGACCTGGAAGGTGACCGTGTCGCCGAACGAGAACTGCTGACCCGCCGTGGGCGTCACGAACGACACGGCCGGTGCGACCGGGCCGACGTGCAGCAGGAACTCGGCGGAGGCGGAGCGGCCGGTGGAGTCGGTGACCTTCAGGGTGGCCCGGTAGTCACCGTTGACCGTGTACGTGTAGGACGGGTTCGCCTGCCGGGAGTCGACGTCACCGTCGGCGTCGAAGTCCCAGGCGTAGCGCAGGGCGTCCCCGTCGGGGTCGGTGGTCCCGGCGCTGGAGAAGTTGACCGTGAACGGTGCCGAGCCGACCGTCGGCGTGGCGTTGATCTTCACGATCGGGGTCTTGTTACGCGGCGCGTAGTCGACCCGGGCGAGCTGGGCCTCCGGGTTCTCGGCGAAGTAGCCGTCACCGTACTCGAGGACGTAGAGCGCGCCGTCCGGGCCGAACTCGAGGTCCATCGGGTTGTCGAAGATGATCGACGGGAGGACCGATTCGATCGCGGTCACCTGGTTGCCGGAGCCGAGCGTGAACGCCTTGACGTAGTCGCGGGTCCACTCGTAGAACAGCGGCTTGCCGGCGAAGTCGGCCGGCCACTTGAACGGCGAGCGGCTGCGCTTGTCGTACTGGTAGGCGGGTCCGCCCATCGGGCCGATACCGCCGGTGCCCAGCTGCGGGAACTGCGCGCTGGCCCCGTACGAGTAGACGACCTCGGCCTTCTCGACCGGCGGCAGATTGCGCAGCCCGGTGTTGTGGGGCGAGTCGTTGACCGGCTGTGCGCAGTTGAACGGCTGCCCGGAGGTGTTCGTGGCGAAGTCGAAATCCACGTAGGGCAGTTCCGGGGTGACGCAGTACGGCCAGCCGTAGTTGGCGGGCTTGTCGATGGCCATCCAGCGGCCGTGCCCGGCGGGACCGCGGCCCGGGTTCGCCTGGTTGGCGTCGGGCGAGTAGTCGGCCAGGTAGACCACGCCGGTCTTCTCGTCGACGTCGAAGCGGAACGGGTTGCGCAGGCCCATCGCGTAGATCTCGGGACGGGTCTTCGCGGTGCCCTTCTTGAACAGGTTGCCGCGCGGAATGCTGTAGCTGCCGTTCGGCTTCACCGTGATCCGCAGCAGTTTGCCGCGCAGGTCGTTGGTGTTGGCCGAGCTGCGCTGGGCGTCGAACGCGGGGTTGCGGTCGGGGCGTTCGTCGATCGGGGTGTACCCGCTGGAGGCGAACGGGTTGGTGTCGTCGCCGGTGGACAGGTACAGGTTGCCCTGCCGGTCGAAGTCGATCTTTCCGCCGACGTGGCAGCAGATGCCGCGGTCCACCGGGACCTGCAGGATCTTCTGTTCGCTGCGCAGGTCGAGAATGTTGCCACGCAGCTTGTACCGGGACAGCTGGAGGTGCCCCTCGAACGGGGCGAAGTCGGCGGCGGTGCCGTTCTCGGGGGCGTTGCCCTCGTTGACGGTGGGCGTGGCCGGGTCGTCGACGGGCGTGTTCAGCACCGGCGAGTAGTAGACGTACACCCAGCGGTTGCGCTCGAAGTCCGGGTCGACGGCGATGCCCTGCACGCCCTCCTCGTCGTGCTGGTACACCGGGATGGTGGCGGCGAGCACGTTACGTCCGGTGCTCGGTTCGTGGATGCGCACCTGACCCTTGCGGGCGGTGTGCAGTACCCGCCGGTCCGGCAGGACGGCCAGGGCGATCGGCTCACCCGGGAAGTCGTTGAGCGTCACCTTCTGGAAGTCGGAGTCCGGTGGCGGCGCCGCGGCGGCGCCGGCCGGGCTGCCGAGGCCGGCGAGGGCGGTGGTGAAGAGCAGGGCCGCGGCGGCTGCGGTGAAGGTGCGGCGCATGTCAGTACCTCAGCCCGGTGAGGTAGTTGTAGCCGACCCGGGCGGTGTCGAGGGCCTGCGCGGGAGTGCGTGGCGGACTGCCCGCGTCGTCGCGTTCCACGATGTACTCGATGAGCCCGGCCTCGCCGGCCCGCCGGAAGACCCGTTCGAAGTCGATCAGGCCGTCCCCGGGGTCGGCGAAGCTGCTGTTGACGTCCATGTCCTTGACGTGGACCTGCTTGATCCGGCGCCGGTTCTTCTCGATCAGGTCGACCGGGTCGGCGGCACCGCGCCACGCCCAGTAGATGTCGACCTCGAGGTGGACCAGGCGCGGGTCGGTCTCCCGGGTGAGGATGTCGAACCCGGTGATCTCGGTGCCGGACTGGCGCAGGAACTCGTTGTGGTGGTTGTGGTATCCGAAGCTCAGCCCGGCCCGGCGGGCGAGTTCGCCGGCCTTGTTGAGGTCCGCGGCGAAGGCCCGGTAGACGGCCGCGTCGCGGATCGGCCCGTTGGGTCCGGTGCCGAAGTACGGGTGGACGATGAACTTGTTGCCGACGATCGCGGCGTCCTCGAGGGCGCGCTTCCACGTTTCGGCGTTCCACGGTTGCGGGATGCCGGCGTGCCCGGAGGTGGCGCGCAGACCGGCGTTGTCGAGGGCGGCCCGGAACTGGGCCGCGGTGCGGCCCACGAAGCCGGCGTGCTCGACGCGGGTGTAGCCGATCGCGGCCAGTTCGGTGAGGCTGCCCTCGAGATCGACGGCCAGCTGGTTGCGCAGCGTGTACAGCTGGACGCTGATCTGATCGCGCGGAACCCGGCGTGGGGATCCACCGCCGCGGGCCGCGGCGGGTGCGGCGAGGACGCCGGGCGCGCCGACGGCGGCGGCTCCGGCGGCCGCGGCGCCGAGCAGGTTACGGCGGCTCAGAGAGGACGGACGGGACGGTGACTCGTGCATGCGGTGGTGCCTCCGGTTTCAGTGGTGAACTCGGAAGGGCATGCGGGGCGACGTGAGGCTCCCGCAGCCGGCAACTTTTGTGCAGAGCGGCTTCCGTACCGGACGCTACATCGTATTTACGCGTGTCTCTAGTTAAATATTTGCATGTAACAATATAAGTTTTGCTACATTCGACAAAAGTGCACGACGACTGGGCCGGGCGCATTTGCGCCCGGCCTGACGCCGGCGGAACGGGACTACTGGTTGGTCGAGAAGGCCGCGTCGAACGCCGCCGTCGGAGCGTCGAACGCCAGGCGGCGCACGAACTGGAGAGCCTCCGGTGCACCGACGAGGCGGTCCATGCCGGCGTCCTCCCACTCGACGGAGATCGGGCCGTCGTAACCGATCGCGTTCAGCGCCCGGAAGCAGTCCTCCCACGGCACGTCACCGTGACCGGTGGAGACGAAGTCCCAGCCGCGCCGCATGTCGGCCCACGGCAGGTGGGAGCTGAGCCGGCCACGACGCCCGTCGCCGGTGCGCACCTTCGCGTCCTTGCAGTCCACGTGGTAGATGCGGTCGGCGAAGTCGAAGATGAAGTTGACCGGGTCGAGCTCCTGCCAGACGAAGTGCGACGGGTCCCAGTTGAGGCCGAAGGCGGGCCGGTGCCCGATGGCCTCCAGCGTGCGCTTGGTCGTCCAGTAGTCGTAGGCGATCTCACTCGGGTGCACCTCGTGCGCGAACCGCACCCCGACCTCGTCGAAGACGTCGAGGATCGGGTTCCACCGGTCGGCGAAGTCGGCGTAGCCGCGCTCGATCATCGACGGGGGCACCGGCGGGAACATGGCCAGGGTGTGCCAGATCGAGGATCCGGTGAATCCCACGACGGTACGCACGCCGAGCTTGGCGGCCGCGCGGGCGGTGTCCTTGATCTCCGCGGCGGCCCGCTGCCGTACGCCCTCGGGTTCGCCGTCGCCCCAGATCCGGGCCGGCAGGATGTCCTGGTGCCGCTCGTCGATCGGGTGGTCGCAGACGGCCTGCCCGACGAGGTGGTTGGAGATCGCGCAGACCTGCAGGTTGTGCTTGGCCAGGGTCTCACGCTTGCGGTCGATGTAGCCGTCGTCGGCGAGCGCCTTGTCGACCTCGAAGTGGTCGCCCCAGCAGGCGATCTCCAGGCCGTCGTAACCCCACCCGGAGGCCAGCCGGCACACCTCGTCGAACGGCAGGTCGGCCCACTGACCGGTGAACAGGGTGATCGGTCGTGCCATGTTTTTCACTTCCTCGCAGAGTGAACCAGAGAAGGCGTTGCGTGGGATTCGCCTGCGCGAGGAGCAGGCGGAACGCGGTGACCGGACAGCACGGGGCGGCAGGAGGACCGGGTGGGATGCGCCTCCCACACCGGTCACCGCTTGTGACCGCGATCACCGCGTTCCACTCTATTAGGCGACCACCTCCGACGCCAAGCGTCAGGCCGGAAGCCGCCACTGCTGGTTCGCCGAGCCCAGGCAGTCCCAGATGTGGATCTGCTGGCCGTCGGCGGAACTGTTCTGCGACACGTCCAGGCAGCGGCCGGACTGCGGGTTGCGTACCGTACCGCTCTGGGCGGCCCAGTTCTGGGCGCCGCTGCCGTTGCAGGTCCACAACTGCGCCTTCGTGCCGTTGGCGGTCGCGCCACCGGCCACGTCGAGGCACTTGCCGGACTGCGGGTTACGCCAGACCTGGCCGCTGATCTGCCAGTTCTGTGCGGCGCTGCCGTTGCAGGTCCACAACTGGATCTTCGTGCCGTCGGCGGAGGCGCCGCCGCTCACGTCGAGGCACTTGCCGGCCAGGCCGACGACCGGCCCGGCTCCACCGGTTCCGCCACCGCGGGTCAGGGTGAAGTCGTCGAGGTCGAAGAGTCCCGTACCGGTGCCGGTGAAGGTCAGGAACAACGTCTGAGACCCGGTGGGTACGTTGCTCAGGTTCCCGGTCACGTCGGCGTACGTGCTCCAGCTGCCGGTGTTCGGCACCGCCACCGAGCCGAGGACCGTCCCGGTGGCCGAGCCCGCGCGGACCTGGATGGTGCCGCCCGGACCGCCGGAGACGACGCGCGCCTTGAGCGAGGTGGCACCGGTCAGGTCGACACCGCCGTAGGACGCCCAGTCACCCGGGTCGATGTAGCCGAGGGTCTGCCCGTTGTTGGCGCCCGCCTTGGTGAACGCCTGCACCCCGTTGGCGCTGGTGAACGACTCGGCCTGCACGGTCGAACCGCCACCGCCCGGCGTCAGCTCCTTGATCCGGATGTTGCGGAACGACGCGTCGTCGCCGGCACCGTGGTTCTGGATGCCGATGTGGCCGGCGAGGGACCGTACCGGATCGGTGTTGGTGAAGTCGTTGACCCTGACGCCGTTGAGGAAGACCTGCAGGCGCTCCCCCTCGACCCGGAGCTCGTAGGTGTTCCACTCCCCCGGCGGGTTGAGAGCCGCGTCGCGGGCCGCGATGTCGGCGGACTTGAACGTGTAGACCGCACCCGTGGTGCGATCGGCGGCGTCGGTCGCGTCGATCTGGATCTCGTAGCCGTTGTTCACCGCCGACCAGGGGTCGTTCGACGGCGGGAACCCGATGAAGACACCGGTGTTGTCGTCCCCGGCCAGCCTCCAGTCCAGCTTGAGCGAGTAGCTGCTGAACTGCTTGGCCGAGTACCAGTACAGGCCCATCCCACCGGTGGACGTCAGGGTGGCGTCGGTGCTGGTGAAAGCGCCCGGCCCAGCCTGCGACCAGCCGGTCGTGGAGCCGTTGTAGAGGGCGGTGTAACCGGTCTCCGGACGGCAGTCGGCGTGCGTGCGCTTGGCCGTGTACCGGATGCCGCCGAGCAGGTGCGCCCGGAACGCCGGCTCGCTGTACGCCGACTGCGTGTGCCCGCCACCGGTGTAGAACGACCGGCCGGCGTCGAGGGTCTTGCACCAGGCGTGCGGGTGGTCGGCGCCCATCCGCCCGCCCGAGTACGACGACTCGTCGAGAGTCTCCAGCACGTGCGCCGTCTCCCGGGCGTTGGTGCGGTAGTCGTACCACTCGTCGGTGCGCTGCACGGTCTGCGGCAGGTGCGCGGTGGCCGCGTGCGCCCGGTCCTCGACCTTGACGGTCGCCTGCTGGACCGCCGGGTGCGAGGCGAAGTAGGCGCCGACGAGCTGTCCGTAGAACGGCCAGTCGTACTCGGTGTCGGCGGCCGAGTGGACACCGGTGTAACCACCACCGCCCCGGATGTACGACTCGAAGGCGCTCTGCTGGCCGGCGTCGAGGATGTCACCGGTCGTGTTGAGGAAGACGACCGTCTCGAAACGGGCCAGGTTGGTGGCGTTGAAGGCGGTCGCGTCCTCGGTCGCGGTGACCGTGAAGTTGTTGGCCGCACCGAGGTCACGGATGGCCTGGACACCGGCGGCGATCGAGTCGTGCCGGAAGCCGGTGGTCTTGGAGAAGACCAGGACGTCGTACGGCGTGTCGGCGGCACTGGCGGGGGTCGGCGCCGCAGTGCAGGCCAGAGTGGTCAGCGCTGCGGCGAACACTAGCGAGAGTCTGCGCATGGAATGGCTCCTCACAGGTTCCACTGCTGATTGGCGGCGCCCAGGCAGTCCCAGATGTGGATCTGCTGACCGTCGGCGGAGCTGTTCTGCGACACGTCCAGGCAGCGGCCGGACACCGGGTTCCGTACCGTCTTGTCGGCCTGCGCGGTCCAGTTCTGGGCACCGGTGCCGTTGCAGGTCCACAACTGCGCCTTCGTGCCGTTGGCGGTCGCGCCGCCGGCCACGTCGAGACACTTGCCCGACTGCGGGTTGCGCCATACCTGACCGTTGACGGTCCAGACCTGTGCCGCGGAGCCGTTGCAGGTCCACAGCTGGATCTTGGTGCCGTCGGCCGTACCGCCACCGCTGATGTCCAGGCACTTGCCGGCGAGGCCGACGACCGGGCCGGTACGGGCGGTGGTGAGGGTGAACGCGTCGACGTCGAAGAGCGCGCCGGTGCCGCCGCTGAAGGTCAGGTACAGCGTGGTGGTGCCGGCCGGTGCGCCGGCGAGGGCACCGGAGACGTCGGTGAAGACGTTCCAGCCGCCGGTCACCGGCACGGTGGCCGAGCCGAGGACGGTTCCGGTGGCCGACCCGGCCCGGACCTGGATCGTGCCGCCGGTTCCGGCGGACGAGACCCGGGCGGTGAAGCCGGAGACGTTGCCGAGCTGGTACGGCTGGAACGCGATCCAGTCGCCGTTGTTGATGTCGCCGACAGTCTTGCCGCCCTCGGCCTCGGGCTTGTTCATCACGGCGATCCCGGCGGAGGTCTTGTAGTGCTCGGCCTGCCGGTGTGCGGGCTGCAGGGTGTGCTGGGTGTGGGTGGTGAGCCCGCCCGCGTCGGTGTACTCGGCGTCGAAGACCGCGAAGATGTTCGCCGCCGTGTCGTGCTCGCCGTCGACCGGGATGGTGACCGAGCCGGTGCAGCCGTTCTTCGAGGTGATCTGGTGTCCGTGCTGGTCGTGGCCGAGCACGTAGGTCATCTTGACCTTCGTGCAGTCGATGCTCGCGTCCTCCGGGTCGGTCACGGTCACCGAGTACGGGATCGTGTCGCCGAAATTGAACACCTGGCCGTCGCCGGGCGCGTTGATCCGTACGGTCGGGGCCGTGTTGCCGACGCCGATCCGCACGTTGCCGGTGCCGGTGGCGCCCTGCGGGTCGGTGACGGTGAGCTTCACGTCGTAGGCGCCGTTGCTGGTGAACGTGTGCGACGGGTTGGCGGCCGTCGAACTGGTGCCGTCGCCGAAGTCCCAGCGGTAGGTCAGCGCACCGCCCTCCGGGTCGCTGGAGCCGGCCGAGGAGAACTGGACGGTCAGCGGCGCCTGGCCGGACTTCTTGTCGGCGCCGGCCACGGCGGTCGGGGCCCGGTTGCCGCCGCCGACGTAGTCGTAGCGGTACAGCGCCGAGTTCTCGTCGCCGCTGAAGTAACCGGTGCCGTAGTCGAGCACGTACAGCGCACCGTCCGGGCCGAACGCCAGATCCATCACCTGCTTGCCGTTCCAGGGGAAGGTCGAGATCTCACCCACCGAGCCGTCGGTGCCGACGTGGATCGGCTTGATCCAGCCGCGGCCGAACTCGGCGGCGAAGAAGTGCCCGTCCAGCGACTGCGGGAACTTGGTGGTGGAGGTGCTTGCCGCGTTGTACCGGTAGACCGGGCCACCCATCGGCGACTCGGAGCCGCCACCGAACTCCGCTGGGGTGCCGGCGTCACCGCCGTACCGGATCCAGGCCGCCTTCGCCGCAGGCAAAGTGCCGAGGCCGGTGTTGCGGGGCGAGTTGTTGACCGGACCGCCCGCGCAGTTGTACTTGGCGCCGACGGTGCCGTTCGCGAAGTTGAAGTCGGCGTACGTCTCCGCCGCGGTGTTGGTGCCGGTGCAGTACGGCCAGCCGTAGTTTCCGGGTGCCGTGACGCGGTTGAACTCGACCTGGCCGCTCGGGCCGCGGGTGGACGACGATCCGGCGTCCGGGCCGTAGTCGCCGACGTAGACGACGCCGGTGGCCTTGTCGACGGTCATCCGGAACGGGTTGCGGAAGCCCATCGCGTAGATCTCCGGCCGGGTGCCGGCGGTGCCGGGGGCGAACATGTTGCCGCTCGGCGAGGTGTAGGTGCCGTCCGCGCCGACCTTGATGCGCAGGATCTTGCCACGCAGGTCGTTGGTGTTACCGGAGGTCCGCTGGGCGTCGAAGGCCGGGTTGCGGTTGGCCCGCTCGTCCAGCGGTGAGTAGCCGTCGGACTGGAACGGGTTGCTGTCGTCGCCGGTGGACAGGTAGAGGTTGCCGGCCGCGTCGAAGTCGATGTCGCCGCCGACGTGGCAGCAGATGCCGCGGGTGGCCGGCACGTCGAGGATGGTCCGCTCGGCGCTCAGCTTCCAGTCCGCGGTTAGCGTGAACCGGGACAGCCGGTTGACGCCGTTCCAGGCCGAGAAGTCGGTGCCGGTGTCCGGCGCGTCCCCGGCCGGGGTGCTCAGCGGCGGGGCGTAGTACAGGTAGATGAACCGGTTGGTGGTGAACCCGGGGTCGACACCGACACCCTGCAGGCCCTCCTCGTCGTGGGTGTAGACGGCGAGATTGCCGACCACGGCGGTGTCGCCGGACGCGGTGGTGCGGCGCAGGGTGCCGTTGCGTGCGGTGTGCAGCACCGAGCGGTCCGGTAGCACCGCCAGGCTCATCGGCTCACCGACCTCGGGCTCCCCCTTGGCCAGCGTGACCTGCTGGAAGTCGGCCGCGTTGACGGGGTGTGCCTGCGCTGGAGCCTGGTTGATCGCGAGGACGAGAGCCGCGACGGAGGCGACAGCCCACCATCGGCGGCGCAACGAAATGGACATGGGGAGTTCCGTCCCTTCAGAACAACGGGAGATCCGAGGTGGGTCGCGCCGCCGACTTCACCCCGGCGTAACACTTTGGTGCCTTGCTCGAAACATTAAAGACGTCATCGACTTTTGTCACTACGAGCGGAACTTTTCAACGCTCGCGATCTACGGTCTCGTGTGCCAGGGCGGTCAGCCGAGCCGCCACCTCCGGCGGGATCTGGGCACCGGCCAGCGCCGACAGGGCGGACTCCACCCGCAGCTTGATCAGCCGCTCGACGCCGTCGAGCGCACCGGTGTCGACGATGATCCGGCGCAACTCGTCCGCGCCCTCGTCGTCCAGGTCCGGACGGCCCAGCAGCGCCCGGATCCGGGCCGCCTGCCGTTGGTCGGCCGACTCCCGGGCCAGGGCCATCAGCACCGTGCGCTTGCCCTCGCGCAGGTCGTCCAGCACCGGCTTGCCGGTCACCACCGGATCACCGAACACCCCGAGCACGTCGTCACGCAACTGGAAGGCGTCGCCGAGCGGATCACCGAACGCCGCATAGGCCTCCAGCAGCTCGTCGCCGGCACCGGCCAGCGCCGCGCCGATCTGCAGCGGCCGCGTCACCGTGTACCGGGCCGCCTTCAATCGGATGACGGTCAGCGCGCTCGCCGCCGACCCGTCACCGACCCCGGAGACCAGGTCCAGATACTGACCGGCGATCACCTCGGTGCGCATCGTCCCGAACACCGCATAGCCGCGACTGACCTGCTCGTCGCTCAGACCGCAGCTGTGGAACATCTCGTCCGCCCACGCCGCGCACAGATCGCCGCAGAGCAGTGCGGTGTTGCGGCCGTAACTGGCCGCGTCCCCCCGCCACGCCGACCGGGTGTGCAGGTCGGCGAAGAGGGCGTGCACCGACGGCTCACCGCGGCGGCGTTCACTGCCGTCCATGATGTCGTCGTGTATCAACGCGAAAGCGTGGAAGATCTCCAGCGCCGCCGCCGCCGTGACGATGCCCGGACCGTCGTCACCGCCCGCGCTGCGCCACCCCCAGTAGCAGAACATCGGCCGGAGCCGCTTCCCGCCGGACAGCAGGAACCGCTGCAGGGTGCTGAACAGCCCCCGCGGCGCTCCCTCGGGCCACTGCGGGCCCTGCCCGGTCAGGAAGTCGGCGAGCCGCGCGTCGAATCGGGCCCGCAGTGTCACGCTGCCTCCCCTACCGCTCGGCCAGACGCAACAGCAGGCTCTTGACCTCGGTCGCGCCGATCCGGTCGACCGCCCCGGTGGCATCGGAACACAACAGCACCGGCGCGTCCGCGGCATCGTCGGGCAGGCGCCCGTGCGAGCCGCGCACCGCCCGCGCCCCCGCGTCCAGACCGACCACCCGCATCAGGTACCGCATGCCGAGCTTCTTGCGGGCCAGCGCGGTCGCGGCCCGTCGCTTCGCGGCCGCCGGCCCGGCCGGATCGAAGAACAGCTCGGCCGGGTCGTAGCCGGGTTTGCGATGGATGTCGACAAGCCTCGCGAAGTCCGGGGCGCGGTCGTCGTCGAGCCAGTAGTAGTAGGTGAACCACGCGTCCCGCTCGGCGACCAGCACCAGCTCACCGGAGCGTTCGTGGCCCAGACCGTCGTGCACCTCGGCCACCCCCGGCAGCTCCCTGAGCAGCGCCGAGACGGCCGGCACGTCGGCCGGGTCCCGCACGTACACGTGGGCCACCTGATGGTCGGCGACCGCGAACGCCCGGGACGTCCACGGATCCAGGTACTCCATACCGTCCTGCGTGTACACCCGCAGCAGACCCTTCTCCCGCAGCAGCCGGTTGACGTCGATCGGCCGGTGCACCGGGGTGATGCCGTACTCCGACAGCGCCACGATCGTCGCCCCGCGCCCTGCGGCGGCGTCCAGCAGCGGTCCCAGCACCTCGTCCAGTTCGGCGGCCGCGGACGCCGCCCGCGGATCGTCGGGACCGAAGCGCTGCAGGTCGTAGTCCAGATGCGGGACGTAGACGAGGGTCAGGTCCGGGTCGTGGTCGGCCATGATCTGCTCGGCGGCCCGGCAGATCCACTTCGACGAGGCCAGGCCGGCGCCCGGCCCCCAGTAGGTGAACAGCGGGAACGTACCGAGCTTCGCCGTCAGCTCGTCGTGCAGCTCCGGCGGATCGGTGTAGCAGTCCGGCTCCTTGCGCCCGTCCGCGTAGTAGATCGGCCGTGGGGTGACCGTCCAGTTGACGTCCGCGCCCATGGCGTACCACCAGCAGATGTTGGCGACCGTGTAGTCCGGTGCCGTGCGGCGGGCGGCCTGCCAGACCTTCTCCCCGCCGACCAGTGCGTGATGCTGCCGCCAGAGCAGAACCTCGCCCAGGTCGCGGAAATACCAGCCGTTGCCGACGATCCCGTGCCCGGCCGGCGTCTCGCCGGTCAGCAGGCTGGCCTGCACCGAACAGGTGACGGCCGGGAGCACCGGATCGAGCCGGGCGGTGAACCCGGTGCCGGCGATCGAGCGCAGCCGCGGCATGTGCTCGAGCAGCTTCGGAGTCAGTCCGACCACGTCGAGGACCACGAGCTTCCTCATGCGTTCACCCGCCCGGTCAGCACGTCGCGCGTCCAGGCCAGCTCGCCGGCGATGCCGTCGGCCAGTTCGGCCGGGGAGGTCGGCCGGTGACCGGGCGGCAGCACGTCCCAGGTGTACGTCTCCACGTCGAAGTGGTCGCACGACACCACACCCAGCGCCTCCCGCAGCAATCCGGTGGTGGCCGTCAGCGGTGGCTCCGGCGGGGCGTGCACCGGCACGTGGAAGTGCACCCGCCACGGCCCGGCCGGGTTCTCGGCCAGCGCGATGTCCAGGTCGTCGCAGCTGTGCCCGGCCGCGGTCCTCGTCTGGTGCAGGAAGCGAGGTTCGGCGTAACGCTCCAGCACCGGCCGGGCGCCAATGGGATCGGCGACCTCCAGGGCGGCCGAGACCTGCACCTTGACCACCGGGATCCCGGCCGTGGCCAGCCGTTTCACCGCGTCGGCCGGATCCTCCCAGGCACAGGCCAGGTGCGCCAGATCGAGGCAGACACCGAGCCGGTCGGTGTCCGCGCCGGCCAGCATGTCGACGGCCTGGGTGGTGTTCTCGGCGACGCAGCCGGGCTCGGGTTCGAACGCCACCCGTACCAGCCGGCCGGTCTCCCAAGCGATCTCGGTGAGACCGTGGGCGAGCCGGTCGAGCATCTGCCGGGCCGCGTCCCGCCGCGCCGGTGGCCACGGCTCCCGCCAGGCCAGCGGCAACGTCGACACCGAACCGCGCTCCGCGTCGTCGGGCAGCAGGTCGACCAGGATGCGGGCCAGGTTCAGTGTGTAGTCCAGGCGTTCCGGGGTGGTCCAGTCCGGCCGGTAGACGGCGTGCTTGACCACCGGAGCCTGGAACGCCTCGTACGGGAAACCGTTGAGGGTGACCACCTCGAGCCCGCGCACATCGAGCTCGTGACGCAGCCGCCGCCGGGCGTCACCGTCCCCGGCGAGTTCGGCGGCCATCGGCGCGGCCAGCCACAGGCCCAGCCCGAGCACGTCCACGCCGAGCCGTTCCCGGACCGCGACGGCGTAGGTGTCGAACTGTCCGATGATGCCGGGCAGGTCCTCGGCCGGATGCACGTTCGTGCAGTAGCTGAGATGAACCTGCCGGCCGTCGTGATGGCGTACCCGCATCAGCTGCCCCCTCGCAGGATCGAGCTGCCCTCGAAGAGCGGCCCGGTGTCGGTGGTCTCGCTGACGTCGAGGCGTCCGGACTGGCCGTAGAACTCCACCGGGTTACGCCACAGCACCCGGTCCACGTCGTCGTCGCTGAACCCGGCCGCCAGCATCGCCTCGCCGGTGCGCCGGGTGAGCAGCGGATCCGAGCGGCCCCAGTCGGCGGCCGAGTTGACGAGCATCCGGTCCAGACCGTGCTCGCGCAGGATCTCCACCATCCGCGGTGGGGACATCTTCGTGTCCGGATAGATCGAGAAACCCATCCAGCACCCGGAGTCGTGCACCTCGCCGACGGTCACCTCGTTGAGATGGTCGACGACCACCCGGCCCGGCGAGATACCGCTCTCCCGCACCACGTCCAGGGTCCGTTTGACGCCCTGCGCCTTGTCCCGGTGCGGGGTGTGCACCAGCGCCGGCAGCTCGTACTCGACAGCAAGCGCCAGCTGCACGGCGAACGCCTCGTCCTCCTCCGGCGTCATCGCGTCGTACCCGATCTCACCGACCGCCACCACCGAATCCTTGTCGAGGTAGCGCGGGATCAGCTCCAGCACCGGCCGGCAGCGCGGGTCGTTGGCCTCCTTCGGGTTCAGCGCGATGGTGGCGTGGTGGCGGATGCCGAACTGGGCGGCCCGGAACGGCTCCCAGCCCACGAGCGAGTCGAAGTAGTCGGCGAACGAACCCGGGTTGGTCCGGGGCTGGCCCAGCCAGAACGCCGGTTCGACCACGGCCCGGACACCGGCCTCGGCCATCCGTCCGTAGTCGTCGGTGGTGCGTGAGGTCATGTGGATGTGGGGGTCGAAGATGCGCACGGGACCTCCAAGAGGGACGGTCAGGGGATGCGTTCGAGCAGGCGGTGCGCGTCGTCGGGCAGCCGGCGTCCGGCCGCCTCACGCTCCGCGCGAAGAGCGGAGACCATCGCGGCCAGCTCACGGTCGGCCCGTTGGTCCAGGTTGTCGACTTTCTCCAGCGGTACGCCCACGAAGACGCACTTGAGCACCGCGTGCCGCCAGGCGTGCTGATCGAGATGCCGGGCGTACGGCCCGACCGCGGCCGCGATCAGCCGGGTGTCGTTGGTGCGCAACGCGTCGTGCAGCAGCGGCACCGCCTCGGCGCCGAGCGGCAGTTCCGGCAGCGCCTCCAGGACGGCCAGCTTCTCGGCCGCGTCGCCGTGCCGGTACAGATCGTCGGCCCAGTGGGGCACCGCCTCCGGCGGCAGGGCGAGCAGCAGCCGTTTCCGCGCCTGATCGGCCGGCCGGTGGTGGCGGCCCGCCGCGGCGAACAGGCGCACGATCGATGCGGGGTTGTCACTGACTTTCGCGACGGCCTCGGTGAGCCACGCGTTCGGTTCCATGGGCACCTCCCCTATTTCTCGGCGGCTCGCAGGAACTCCAGGGACCGGGCCGCCACCGTGGGTGCGGCGTGTGAGTGCCGGGGCAGTTCCACGGCGACGAGCCCGGCGTACCCGGCGGCGGACAGGGCCGCCAGCACCGGCGGGAAGTCGATCTCCCCGGTGCCGAACTCGAGGTGTTCGTGCACGCCCCGCCGCATGTCGTCGATCTGGACGTTGACCAGGTGCTCGGCCACCGCCGTGACGCAGTCGGGAATCGGTGCCGGCTCCAGGCAGCGGCAGTGCCCGATGTCGAGCGTGATACCGAGTGCCTCCGGCGAGCCGAGAGCGGCGTGCAGCCGCCGCCAGTCGGCGATGTCGGCCACGAGCATGCCCGGTTCCGGTTCGAAGCCGAGCGTCACGCCCCGCCGCTGGGCGACGTCGACGATCTGCGCGCAGCCGTCGACGAGCCGGTCCCAGGCGGTGTCCTCGGTGACGTCGGCCGGGCGTATCCCGGCCCAGAACGACACCGCCTCGGCGCCCAGGTCGGCGCCGATGCCGACGGCCCGGCGCAGAAACTCCAGGCGCAGCTCCCGGTCGTGTTCCAGCAGCGTCGGCGAGTGCTTGCGCCACGGGTCGAGCAGATACCGGGCACCCGTCTCGATCACCACGGACAGCCCGAGTTCCGCCAGCCGCGCGGCCACCGCGTCGACCCGCCGGGCCAGCTCACCCGCGAACGGGTCCAGGTGGTCGTGATCGAGAGTGAGCGCCACCCCTGCGTAGCCCAGGTCGGCGATCACCGCGAGCGCGTCGTCGAGCCGGTGGTTGGCGAACCCGTTGGTGCCGTATCCGAACCGCAGGCCGCTCATCTCGGCTCCCCTCCGGGCTCGTTCCCCGCGCTCATGCCGGACTCGTCTCTCGCCCTCACGGCCGGCTCGTCGTCCGCGCTCATGCCGGACTCGTCTCTCGCCCTCACGGCCGGCTCGTCGTCCGCGCTCATGTCGGGCTCACTCTTCGGGCCAGCAGGCCGGCCAGCACCGCTGTACCGGCCACCGCCACTCCGGCAGCCGGACGGCCGGCTCGCGCGGTCAGGGCACCCTGCAACGCCGGGAAGGCGGTGATCCCGGCGATCACCGCGCCCTTGAGCGTGTCCGCGTCCGGGCTGGTGACGGCCCGTTGCTGGGCCATGCCGAACCGGGTGGCGTACCAGGCCGAGAGCAGCCCGGCGACCGGCGCCGGCCGGCGGGCGGCGATGCCGGCGACCACCGCGGTTCCGGCCAGGGTCGAGGCGGGCAGCGACGCGGTCGCCCCGGACGTCTCCCGCCGGGACAGCAGGGTGATCAGGTAGGTGTGGGCGGCGACCGTGGCAGCGGCCGGAAGTGCCGCCCGATGCCGCCCGTGGCCGACACCGAGCAGCACGTCGAGCCCGCGGCAGGCCGCCATCACGGCGGGTCCCGCGACGGTCTTCTTGGCGAAGAGGTCGTACGCCCAGACGGCTCCGGCCAGCGGCACGGCGACAGCGGTGGCCCGGCGGCCCCCGGCGAGCGCGGCGATCGTCAGGCCCACCGCGGTCAGTCCGGCGGCGACCCCCAGCGCGGCGCCGGGGCGGACCCGGCCGGACGGGATGGGCCGGCCGGGCCGCTCCAGCGCGTCGATGTGCCGGTCCGACCAGTCGTTGGCGGCCATCCCGGCCCAGTAGAGGCAGACCGAGGCCCCGGCCAGCGCCAGCGTCCGCGGGCGGAGGGTGCCCGCGGCGGCGGCCCCGGCCACCACGTCCCCGGGTACCGACAGGGCGGCGGGTGCGCGTACCAGCTCGGCCAGATCCCGCCAGCCGGTCACGGCCGGGCCCTTCCCGGCCGCCGCTCCGTGCGGCGGACCAGACGGGCCGGGTTCTCCGGGCGGCGGGTCAGACGGGCCGGGTTCTCCGGGCGGCGGACCAGACGAGCCTGGTTCTCCGGGCGGCGGATCATGCCGATGCCTGGTCGAGGCCGGCCACGAACTCGGTCAGCATCCGGAACTGGTCGCCGAGGCCGTGCGAGACGTCGCCCGGCGGGTCCTTGAAGAAGAACGCCAGCTCGGTCAGGGCGCCGGACCGTCCGGCGGCGTGGGCGGCGCCGGTCAGCCGGGCCAGGTCCAGCACGAGCGGGGCGGCCAGCGCCGAGTCGCAGCCGTGCCAGGTGAACTCCAGGCGCATCCGGGTGCCCAGGAACCCGGCGAACGTGATCAGGTCCCAGGCGGTCTTGAAGTTGCCGATGTCCTCGACGTACTCGATCCGGACCGTGCCCTGCGGCTCCTGGCCCAGCGTCTCCTCCAGGACCCGTTGCTTGCTCGCGGTCTTGGCGCTGTTGGCGGCCGGATCGGCGAGGTTCGCCCCGTCGCCGCCGCCGAGCAGGTTGATCCCCGACCAGGTGCGCACGTCCAGGTTGCGCTGGGCGAACATCGGGGCCAGCACCGACTTGAGCAGGGTCTCGCCGGTCTTGCCGTCCCGGCCGGCGTACGGCAGGCGTTGCCGGACGGCCAGCTCGTCCAGGGCCGGCAGTCGCGCGCCGGTGGACGGGGTGAAGTCGACGAACGGGCAGCCGGCGAGCATCGCGGCGTAGGCGTGCAGCGCGCTCGGCGGCAGCACCGGCCCGGGTTCGTGCAGGGCGGCCTCGAGCAGCGCGAGCCGGGCATGGGCGGGATGGTCGCCGGGGACCGGCTCGGTGGAGGCGACGTTCACGACGACGACCCGGTCGAGGTCGTGCCGTTCCCGGAACTCCACCAGGTCGGCGACGATCAGTCCGGCGGTCGCGGCCTGGGTCGCGGCCTCCGGCAGGGGACGGATGTCGGCGTCTGCCGCGGCCAGGTCGGACTGCACGGCGGCCAGCAGCGACGCGGGAAGGACACCGGCGGCCGCCAGTGCCTCGGCCTTCTTGGTGAGGGGAACGGTGGACGGGTCGTGGCCGCCGAAGACCAGGTCACCGAACCCGGGAAGGGCGGGACTGCGCAGACCGGGCAGTTCGGTGACGCAGCCGGTCGGCGCGGCCAGGCCGGCGCGCAGGGCGAGAGCTCCGACGATGCTGGTTACCGCGACGCTGCCGCGACCGCCGACCAGCCAGACACCCAGGGACATGGATCCTCCGCTTCGTTGCTTCCGTGCAGTGCGGGGCGGTGCGGTGCAGACAGGCGGAACCGGTGCGGCGTTCCGGCCCCGCCTGCCGTCAGGGGGTACCGCGAGTCACCCGGTACGGCGCGGGAATCCCGTCCGCGCCGTGCCGGGTGGCGGTCCTCTCCCCCGCCGCCCGTCCGGCCACGGGGCGCACCGTGTCCGGACCCTCGCGGGCGACGGGGAAGCTCGGTTGTCGGACTGTCAGGCAGTGGTCAGGCGGCCACCTCCGTGAGGATCGGCTCCACGCCGGTCCAGCCGGACCCGTGCTCGGCCGACCGGCTGACCGCGTCCAGCACCAGCTGGACCTGCAGCGCGTCGGTGAACGACGGGGTGAGGGGGCTACCGGTGGCGATCGCCTCGAGCAGGTCGCGAGCCTGGTGGGTGAAGGAGTGCTCGTAGCCGATGCCGTGACCGGGCGGCCACCACGCCGACAGGTACGGGTGATCGCCCTCGGTCACCAGGATCGTGGAGAAACCCTGCTCGGTGGACGGCCGGGTGGCGTCGTAGAACTCGAGCTCGTTCATCCGCTCGAAGTCGAAGGCGACCGAACCTCGGGAGCCGTTGATCTCCACCCGCAGCCCGTTCTTGCGGCCGGTGGCGAACCGGGTGGCCTCGTAGGTGGCGATCGCACCGCCGTCGAGCCGGGCCAGGAACAGCGCGGCGTCGTCGACGGTCACCCGGCCGGTCGCGACCGTCCCGTTGCCGTCCCCGGCCGCGGCGCTCAGCCCGCTGGACGCCTGCGGCAGGGGACGCTCCTTGACGAACGTCTCGGTCAGCGCGGTCACCCCGGTGATGCGCTGGCCGGTGACGAACTGGGTGAGGTCGATGATGTGCGCCCCGATGTCGCCGAGCGCACCGGAGCCCGCCTTGTCCTTCTGCAGCCGCCAGACCAGCGGGAACTGTGGATCGGTGATCCAGTCCTGCAGGTAGACGGCCCGGATGTGCCGGATGTCGCCGATCCGCCCGTCGGCGACCAGCTGCCGCATCAGGGTGACCGCCGGCACCCGGCGATAGTTGAAACCGCACATCGACCGGACGCCCGCCGCCTCGGCCCGTACGGCGGCGGCCGCCATCTCACGGGCCTCGTCGATCGTGTTGGCAAGCGGCTTCTCGCACAGGACGTGCTTTCCCGCCGCCAGCGCCGCGATCGCGATCTCGGCGTGACTGTCGCCCGGGGTGCAGACGTCGATCAGGTCGATGTCGTCACGGGTCACCAGCGAACGCCAGTCTGTGGTGTGCTCCTGCCAGCCGAGGCGGGCCGCCGCGGCTGCGACGTTCGCCTCGTCCCGGCCGCAGACCGCCGTCATCCGGGCGTGCAGCGGCAGGTCGTAGACGCGGTTCACGGTGCGCCACGCCTGTGAGTGCGCGGCGCCCATGAACGCGTAGCCGATCATGCCGACCCGCAGTTCCGAGGTGTGCGTGGACAAGATGGGTCTCCCCCCGTAACGGTCAGAACCCGAGCTTCAGGTAGTCGCTCGCGTTCTCCTTCGTGATGGTCTCCGAGGCCAGCACGATGTCCTTGGGCACGCGCAGCTCCACCAGGTCCGACATGCCCTTGTTCTGGCCGATCAACCGGGCCAGGGAGATCGCCGACGAGGCCATCGACGGGCTGTAGGTGACCGTCGCCTTGAGCGGCGTGTTGTCGGCCTGGATCGTCTCGATCGCCTGCTTGGAGCCGGCGCCGCCGATCATGATGAACTCCTTGCGGCCGGCCTGGTTGATCGCGGCCATCACGCCGACGCCCTGGTCGTCGTCGTGGTTCCAGAGCGCGTCCATCCGCGGCAGCGCCTGCAGCAGCTGCGCGGCCTCCTGCTGACCCGAGTCGACGGTGAACCGGGCCGCCCGCCGGTTGGCGACCTTGAACCCGGCGGCTTTCAACGTCTCGGTGAAGCCCTTGGAACGCTCCTGGGTCAGCTCCAGCTCGTCCATGCCGGCGATCTCACCGATGATCGGCGCGCTGACGTTCTTGCTCTTCATCTGGGCGATGATGAAGTCGGCCGCGGCCACACCCATGCCGTAGTTGTCACCCTTGATCTGGGTGCGGTAAGCGCGGGCGTCCGGGAAGGCACGGTCCAGGTTGACGACCGGGATCCCCGCGGCCATCGCCTCGAGGCCGAACGAGTTGAGCTCCTTGCCGTCGTGCGGCAGCAGCACGATGACGTTCGGCTTCTGCCCGATCAGCGCGGACAGTGCCGCGCGCTGGGCGGCCGCGTCGGCGCCCGCCTCGACCGTCTTGAACTCGACGTCCGAGTAGGTCTGGGCCTGCGCCTTGGCGTTGTTGGTGATGGCCGCGATCCACCCGTGGTCGGCGGCGGGTGCGGAGAAACCGATGACGACCTTCTGGCCCGGCGCGGCGTTGCCGCCGGCCGCGCCGGAGTCCTTGGTCTGCGCCGGGGTCGGCGCGGCTTCGTTGCTGGTGCAGGCGGTGAGAAGGGCTCCCGCGCCTACCGCGGCGCCGCTGAAGAGCAGTCGGCGTCGCGACAGGTCGGGGTTGATCTTTGCCATGACCATTCTCCTATGTCTCGTCTCACGAGGACGGGGGTGTGCAGGGTGTGCGAGACCCGGCGGCCGTCCGAATCGACGGCCACCTGGTGTGATATTCCGGGCTCAGCCGGCGGTGGTCGCCCTGTTGCGGGCGAGGAACCGGGTGAGCGACTTGAAGCGGAACTGCTGGACCAGGACCGCGGCGACGATGATGCCGCCCTTCACCATGTTCTGGGCCTCGGTGGAGAGCCCGTTGATGGCGAACAGATTCGTGATCGTCGCGAAGATCAGAACGCCGAGGATGGAGCCGACGATCGTGCCCCGTCCCCCGCTGAGCAGGGTGCCTCCGATGATCGCGGCGGCGATGGCGTCCAGCTCGTACAGGTTGCCCATGGCCGCCTGGGCGGAGGTCGCCTGCGACGTCAGCATGATGGCCGCGATACCGCAGCACAGGCCGGACAGCCCGTACAGCAGCATGGTGTGCAGTTTGACGTCGATGCCGGCGAGCCGGGCGGCCTCCGGGTTACCACCGACGGCCACCGTGCGCCGGCCGAACGTGGTGCGGTTTAGCAGCACCCAGCCGGCCACCGCCACCAGGGCGAGAATGTAGACCAGCAGCGGGACACCCAGGACCCGGTCGCTGGCGAGACTGTTGATGAACGTGTCCTGGGAGATCTGCGTCTGCTTGCCGGAGATCGCGGCGGCCAGACCCCGGGCGGCCACCAGCATCGCCAGGGTGGCGATGAAGGGCACTAGGCGGCCGTACGAGATGAGCACCCCGTTGACCAGGCCGACGGCCACACCCACCACGATCGCTGTGAAGATCATGCCCAGGGTGCCGAACGACTGGGTGGCGAGCGTCGTGCACCACACCCCGGCCAGGGCGACGATCGCGCCGACCGAGAGGTCGATGCCACCGCCGATGATGACGAACGTCATCCCGACCGTGACCACGCCGACGACGGACGCCAGCTGCAGGATCGACACCATGTTGTTCCACACCCAGGTGGAGTCGCTGTACAGCTGCGGCTGGGTGATCGCGCCGATGACGATCAGTGCGACGAGCACACCGACCAGCACCAGGTTGCGGGCCATCGGCTCACCGGA
Organism: Actinoplanes sp. NPDC023801; assembly: GCF_040639655.1. NCBI lineage: Bacteria > Bacillati > Actinomycetota > Actinomycetes > Micromonosporales > Micromonosporaceae > Actinoplanes > Actinoplanes sp. NPDC023801. The sequence continues at coordinate 53,824 of NZ_JBFAAI010000026.1, forward strand.
CTCGCCGGCCCACGGCAGCTTCCGGCCGCCCTTGGCCACCGCGGTGCCGGCGCCGTGCCCGGCCGGTTCCACCGGTGGCGACTGCGCCGGCAGACCGGTGCCTTTGCTGAGGGTCATGCGGGCGTCCCTTCCATGAGCGACCCCGCCATGACGAGGTCGAGCACCGTGTCTTCGTCAATTTCGTGGGAGGGTGCCTCGCGGACCATCCGGCCCTCCCGCATCACCAGCACGCGGTCGGACAGGCCCAGAACCTCGGGCACCTCACTGGAGACCAGCAGTACGCCCACGCCTTCCGAGGCGAGCCTGCGGATCACCCGGTAGAGCTCGGCCCGCGCGCCGACGTCGACACCGCGGGTCGGCTCGTCGAGCAGCAGCAGGCGGGTACCGCCGAGCAACCAGCGCCCGACCACCACCTTCTGCTGGTTGCCGCCGGACAGCGTGCCCACCGGCCGGCGTACGTCCAGGGGGCGCAGGTCGAGCGATTCCGCGATGCGGTCGGACTCCGCGCGTTCGCGGGCGGCGTTGGTGAACCCCAGCCGCGCCAGGCCGGTGAAGGTCGCCAGCGTCATGTTGCGGTAGATCGGCTCGCCGAGCAGCAGCGCCTGGCTCTTGCGCTCCTCGGGGGCCATGCCCATCCCGGCCCGTACGGCCGAACCGACGTTGCCGGGCCGAAGCTTGTGACCGGCGAGCTCGACGGTGCCGGTGTCGGCCCGGCGGGCGCCGTAGATGGTCTCGAGCAGTTCGGAACGGCCGGAGCCGACCAGTCCGGCGATGCCGACGATCTCCCCGGCGGCGACACTGAGCGACACGTCGCGGAACTCGCCGGCCCGGCTCAGGCCGGTGACCCGTAGCAGTTCCTGCCGCTGCGGCGGCTCCTCCGGGCGGGGCGGGAACACGTACTCGATCGTGCGGCCGGTCATCCGGCTGACCAGTTCACTCGTGGGCGTACCGGCGGCGGAGAGGTTCTCGGCCGTGGTGCGGCCGTCCTTGAGCACCGTGACGCGGTCGCCGATCTGGCGGATCTCCTCGAGCCGGTGCGAGATGTAGATGACCGCGATGCCCTGAGCGGTGAGCCGGCGGATGATCCGGAACAGGTTCTCCACCTCGTCGTGGGCGAGCACCGCGCTGGGCTCGTCCATGATCAGCAGGCGGGCCTCCTGGGACAGGGCGCGGGCCATGCTGACCACCTGCTTGCCGGCCGGCTCCAGCGCGTGCACCATCCGGCGGGCCGGGATCTCCCCGTGCCCGAGCGAGCCGAGGATCTGCCGGGTCCGGTCGGCCATCGCGCCCCGGCGGACGAATCCGAGCCGGCGCGGTTCGTGACCGAGGAAGACGTTCTCCGCCACCGACAGGTCGTCGACGAGGTCGAGTTCCTGGTAGATGGTCGCGATCCCGGCCTTCATGGCCGCCTGCGGATTGGCGAAGGTGACCGGCTGGCCGAGCCACTCGACCGTTCCGGCGTCCGGCCGGTGCACACCGGACAGCACCTTGATCAGGGTGGACTTGCCGGCGCCGTTCTGCCCCAGCAGGCAGTGCACCTCGCCGGCGCGGACCTCCAGTTGCACGCCGTCCAGCGCACGGACGCCGGGGAACGTCTTGACCACGTCGGTGAGGCGCAGGACGACATCGGGTTCGGCCCCGGTGGGCTCGGCGTGGGTGCTCATGGCTGTACCTCCTCGGTCATCGCGTCGCTGCTCCCGCCCACGGCGTCGCGGCCGGTCATGACGCCTGCTCGAAGGCGACGTCGCTGGCCAGAACCGCGGCCCCGGTGGTCCCGGCGCGGGAGCCGAGCTCGGAGAGCACGATCGGGAGGTTGCCGGTGGCCAGGGGCAGCGACCGGCGGTAGACAGCGCTGCGGATCTCGGCGAGGAGGATGTGGCCCAGCTGGGCGAGTCCTCCCCCGATCACGATCATGGACGGGTTGGCGAAACTGACGAGCGACGCCAGCACCGAGCCGATCCGGTGGCCGCCCTCACGGATCAGCTTGATGCAGACGACGTCACCCTCGGTGGCACCCTCGGCGACGTCGCGGGCGGTCAGCGGACCGCCCGCGGCAAGCCGGTCGGCGAGCGCCTGGGAGGCGCCGGATCGAGCCGCCACCAGGGCCTCCCGGGCCAGCGCTGTACCGCTGAACAGCGCCTCGAGGCATCCGACGTTGCCGCACGAGCACATCGGGCCGTTGGGGTCGACCTGGATGTGGCCGATGTCGCCGGCGCAGCCGTCGGTGCCGCGGTAGACCTCGTCGTTGAGGTAGATACCGCAGCCGATGCCGGTGCCGATCTTCACGAACAGGAAGTCCTGGACGCTGTGCGCCACACCGCCGTGCTGCTCGCCGATGGCCATGATGTTGACGTCGTTGTCGACCACCGCGGGACAGCCGTGCTCGCGGGCCAGCAGCTCACGAACCCCGAACCGGTCCCAGCCCGGCATGATCGGGGGCGAGACCGGGACACCGTCGCGGAAGCTGACCGGACCCGGCACGCCGATCCCGATGGCGTCGAGCCGGTCGTAGGCGCCGTCCACCCTGGCCTTGGCGAGTAGTTCGTTGACCCGGTGCAGGGTCACCTTGGGGCCGGACCGGATGTCGGCCTCCTCGGTGTAGTAGGCGATCGGCTCCAGGCGGCCGTTGGTGACCTCCACGTCGATCGAACTGGCACCCAGGTCGACGGCGGCGAACCGCAGCCGCGGGTGCAGCTCCACCAGCGTGGACCGCCGGCCGCCACGGGAGGCGGCCATCCCGGCCTCGACGACGTAGCCCGTGCTGACCAGTCGCTCCACCTCGGCGAGCAGACGCGGCCTGGGCAGTTGCAGGCGATCGGCCAGCTCAGCCCGCGATGTGGCGCCCTCGTTCCGGAGAAGCCGCAACAGCCGCAGGTAGGGGGGATCGATCGTCATACGCAAGGTTCGACCTCATATCCGCACACCGCAGCGCACCACGGCCGTTTGATGTCACATCCATGTTTCGTCGATGTGTTATATGCGCCACAGTAGAAGTCATCGGTTTAGCTGTCCATAGCTTCTTGAAGATCGACATTAAACTTTCGCCGAAATCTGCAAAAGACAGCGTGTTTTGGTTACAAGGGTCTGGTCTATCGTTCGACCGTGCCTTCGACGCGTGAACGGACCACCTTGCGCGCGTTGGTCGTCGGCGGGGCGATGCTGACGCTTGCCGCCTGGCTGATGTTCTGGTGGCTGGCCCTGCCACGCCATGACATCTGCCAGATGACACTGCCCGCGCCCGCCGGCTGCAACCGGGACCGCGTTCCCGTCGCCGTGTTCTGGACCGTCGTCACCGGCGCCCTCTACGGCGTCACGGCGCTCCTGAGGGTGTGGCGGCCCGGACGGCGCTGGTGGTTCACCGGGCTCTTCAGCCTGTTCGTCGCCGCCGTCTGGGGTTACTGGGACGTGCTCTTCGCCTAGCTCGCGGAGTTCTTCGCCTGGCTCGCGCCGGCGTCGGCGCCGGTGGTGACGGCGGCGGCCGCGCGGCGCGACACCGTGGCGTGGTGGAAGGTGCGCCGGTAGCTGTGCGGGCCGACGCCGGTAGCCGCTCGCAGGTGCTGGCGGAACGAGGCGGACGTGCCGAATCCGGCGCACCGGGCGACCCGCTCCACCGGCAGGTCGGTGGTCTCCAGCAGATGCCGGGCCAGGTCAATGCGCTGGTTGGTCAGCCAGGCGCCCGGCGTCGCACCGGTCTCCTGGCGGAACCTGCGGGTGAACGTGCGGATGCTCATCCGGGCATGGGCCGCGAGCGCCGCGAGATTGAGCGGCTCGTCGAGATGCCGCAGCGCCCACTCGCGGGTCGGCGCGGTCGACGTCTCCGCCCGCACCGGCACCGGCTGCTCGATGTACTGCGCCTGGCCACCGTCCCGCCACGGCGGCACGATGCACCTGCGGGCCACCGCGTTGGCGATCTCGCTGCCGTGGTCACGCCGCACGATGTGCAGGCACAGGTCGATCCCGGCGGCGGCGCCGGCCGAGGTGAGCACATCACCGTCGTCGACGAACAGGACCGCCGGGTCGACCGCGACTCGCGGGAACAGCCGCTGGAAGTGCGCGGTGCAGTGCCAATGGTTGGTCGCGGGCCGCCCGTCGAGCAGGCCTGCCGACGCGAGCACGTAGGCGCCGGTGCAGATCGACACGAGCCGGGTGCCCGGCCGGACGTACCCGAGAGCCGTCCTTGCCCGGTCGTCGAGGCGCCCCTCGGTGAACATCGGTTCCAGCGGTTCGAGCGCCGGGACGATCACCGTGCCGGCGGTCGCCAGCACCTCCGGGCCGTGTTCGACATCGATGCTGAAATCGGCGGCCGTCGGCACCGGGCCGGCGCTGAGACCCGCGGTGACGACCTCGTAGAGCGGTGCACCGGTGCGGTCGAAGGCGCTGCCGAAGACCCGTCTCGGGATGCCCATCTCGAACGGGTAGACGCCGGGCAGAGCGAGGACGGCGACGCGATGCATGGCCAGATCTTTGCACATGTCGTCAGTCAGGCCACTGTTTCGGCGCGGCCATGGGCACGAGGCTGGTGACACAACGTCACGAGAGGACCTGTGCACTCATGCGCGCAATCACGCAAGACCGGCTGGGCGGACCCGAAGTACTCACCGAGGCGACACTTGATCGACCCGAGCCCGGCCCGACGGAGATCCTGGTGCGGGTGCATGCGGCCGGCCTCAACCCGGTCGACGTCAAGTCCCGGGCGCACGGTGGCTTCCTCGGGCAGCCACCGTTCGTGCTCGGCTGGGATGTCTCCGGAGTGGTCGAGGAGGTCGGCGTCGGAGTGACCCTGTTCACTCCGGGTGACGAGGTGTTCGGGATGCCGTGGTTCCCGCGGCCCGCCGGTGCCTACGCCGATTACGTCACCGCCCCGGCCCGGCACTTCGCCGCCAAACCCGCCGATCTCGACCATGTGCACGCGGCCGGTCTGCCGCTCGCCGGCCTCACCGCCTGGCAGGCGCTCGTCGACCGCGCCCGGGTTCAGCCCGGCCAGCGGGTCCTGATCCATGCGGCGGGCGGCGGCGTCGGTCATCTCGCGGTGCAGATCGCCAAGGCTCGAGGGGCGTACGTGATCGGGACCGCCCGCGCCGCCAAGCACCACCTGCTGCGGGAACTCGGCGCCGACGAGGTGATCGACTACACGGCCGTGGACTTCGCCGGGGCCGTCGAGCCGGTCGACGTGGTGATCGACCCGATCGGCGGCGCGGACGGCCCCCGCTGCCTGAGCGTCCTCCGGCCCGGCGGCGTCCTGGTGTCGCTGAACTCGCCGGCCGAGCAGCAGCTGGCCGAGCGGGCCGCCGTACTCGGAGTGCGTGCCGGCTTCCTGCTCGTCGAACCGGACCGCGCCGGGCTGCTCGCACTCGCCGAGTTGGTGACCGCCGGCCGGCTGCGGGTGCTCATCGAGGCCGCGATGCCACTGGCCGAGGCCGCGAAGGCACACGAGTTGAGTGAGACCGGCCGGGTCACCGGCAAGATCGTGCTGACCACGGGCGCCGGAAGCTAGACCGCCGCCTTCGCGGAAAGCCTGCCGGGCACGGTGTCAGAAGCCGCTGCCCGGCGCCGGCGACGGGCGGCCCGGCTCGTCGCCCTCATGCACTTCGCAATGCAGCAGGACGCCTGCGCATCGGTTGCCCCGGCCGGGCCGTCATAGCCGCCCCTCCCTGCCTCGACATCCGGAACTCTGACCCCCCGCAGTCTTCGGCGGGGCCGGCGGTAGGTTCGGCGCCACAACGGTGGCGACGGGGAAGGACAGCCGACCATGGATGCCGGTACCGAGGAGTTGAGGCACGCCCACGACGTGCTGTCGGAGTGGTATGCGAAGAACCTGACCGGGGTGCTGGAGAGCATGCCGGTCGAACGGGCAATGCTCGACCTGTTCGCGGAGATGACCTCGGCGGCGGGTACGGACGTCGCCGACGTCGGCTGTGGCACCGGGCGCCTCCTTCCGTACCTGGCCGGCCGGGGCCTGAAGCCGCGCGGGGTGGACCTGTCACCGGGGATGATCGAGGTGGCGCGACGGGAGAACCCGGGCTTCTCCTACGAGGTCGCCGACGTGCGCGAGCTGCCGTTCGCGGACGCCTCCCTGGCCGGGGTGGTGTGCTGGTTCTCCCTGATCTACCTGGCGCCGGACGCCAGAGCCCGCGCGTTCGCGGAACTCGCCCGGGTCGTACAGCCGGGTGGTTGTCTGATCGCCGCCTTCAAGCACGGCACCGGAACCCTGCACCGCAACGGCCCCAGCAGCGCCCTCGGCGTCGATTTCGACCGGTACTGGCTCTCGCCGCGGGAGATGGAGGACCGCTTCGCCACCGCCGGTTTCGCCATGGTCTTCCAGGGTCACACCCCGCCCGGGGACGGCGGCCCGCCCTACGGTTACATGCTGGTCCGCCGGTCCGGCTGACGCACGCTGCGGGCGGGCACCGCACTACATCGACCTGAGCCGACACGGGGGTGGTATGACGGTTTTTCTGTGCCGGAGCTGCGGGGCGGCCCTGACGGTTCCGGTGTCGCGGGTCGTGATGCCACCGCACGCCCATGAGAGCTGGGACTACGGGCTGATGGGCCCGTTGATGGAACCCGGCACGTTCGCCGTCGACCCGCTCCCGTTCGGTCCGCCCTGGCGGCCGTGGGACCAGCCGTTCCAGGACGAGGACCGGTCGTACGGCTGGTACCGCCTCCCGACGCGGATGTCCCGCGGCCCGGCCGGGACCGTGGTGCTCGCGCCCGGCGACGTCCGTGGCACCGTGCTCGACGCCGGGCTGGCGGGCGAGAACGCCTGCTGCGGCTGGGCCGGCCAGGCCGGTCCCAACATGCGGTGCGGGGACTGCGACCAGCTGGTGGCGACCCGCATCGACGACTGCGGCTGCTTCAATGCCACCCGGCTCGACCCGCGCGCCGTCCGGGCCGTGGACGGAGAGGGCCCGCATCCGGTCGTCGCATGGGACGACCTGCTCGGCGGACGGCTCGAACTCCGGCCGTCCGGCGCCTGGGATCCGTCGTGGCCGGCGGCTGTCGCGGAGTCGATCGCCCATCTGCTGGTGGCGTCCGGCGGGTCTCCGGTGTCGGTTCCCGACGGGCGGGTCGCCGAACTGTTCCGCCCGGCCCTCGACTCAATCCTGCCGGCCGGTGACGGATTGTCACTGGTCCTGGCAGGCCCGGGCCGCCCTGCCTCCGGCGGCGACATCGCTCTCGTTCCGCGGCATCCGCAGACCGGCGAGCACTGGCCGGTCCCGGAGATCAGCAGAACCGTCGCGCTGGCCTGGGACGCCTGGGCCCATCTGGCCTTCGGCCACCTTCGCAAGGCGGTCGCCGATCCCATGGACGACCCTCGCGTGCCGCTGACCGGCAGCCTCTTCCGGCCCTCCTACAAGGTGTTGCGGACCGTTCTGGCTCGCATGCCCGAGGCCCGGGCACCGTGGCTGCGGAAGGCCTTCGGCCCGCGCTGAACGGTTCAGGCCGCAGCGAGGACGCAGAACTCGTGTCCTTCCGGATCGGTCAGCACGGTCCACGGGACATCGCCCTGCCCGAGGTCCAGGTCGACGGCCCCGAGCGAGCGCAGCCGCGCCACCTCGGCCGCCTTGTCGTCGCCGGGATACGGCAGCAGGTCGAGGTGCACGCGATCCGGCGCGGTCCTCTCCCCCGGCGTACGAAGGAACTCGAGGTACGGGCCGCCGCCCCCGGCCGAGCGCAGCGTCGCCTGATCGCCGCCCACCGTGTGCAGCACCCAGTCGATCGCCTCACCCCAGAAGCGGCCCATCACGCGTGGATCGGCGCAGTCGACCACGATCGCGGCGATCGGCCCGGTGTCCCGGTAGATGTCCCGGGGTTCCAGCACGCAGAACTCGTTGCCCTCGGGGTCGGCCAGAACCGTCCACGGAACGTCGCGCTGGCCCACGTCGGCGGCGCTCGCGCCGATGGCCAGCAGACGTTCGATCAACTCCGCCTGATGCGCCGGCGAGGTGGTGGCGAGATCGAGATGCACCCGGTTCTTGGCGGCCTTCCGGGGCCCCGGCACGGGCACCACATCGATGCCCAGGACGAGCGGGTCCGGCCAGACGAGACCACCGGCGGGCCCGACGTAGGTGGTGACGCCCTCCGACCCGGGGTAGGCGGTCCAGCCGAGTGCCTCCGCCCAGAACCGGCCGATCGCCGGGGCGTCGAGAGCTTTGATGTTCACCTGAACCGGTCGCAGCGCCATGCCGGCGATCCTATGCGGCACCGCGGGCCACGGCGGCGCGCGGACAACCGGCGACGACCGCGGGCTCCGCAGCCTGGGATCGACGGGCCGTGGTTATGCCCCGGCGGGCACCGCATGCTGGTGTCACATCCAGCGAGCGACACGTTCAGGAGCAGCTCATGCCCCGTAAAGCAGTGAACATCACCGTTCCCGGCCTGTCCGGCAGGCGTGCCGTGGTTACCGGCGCCAGCGACGGCATCGGTCTCCAGGTGGCGGCCCGCCTCGCCGCGGCCGGGGCCGAGGTCGTCATGCCGGTCCGCAACACACGCAAGGGCGAGGCGGCGATCGCCAGGATCCGGCAGCTGACGCCGGGCGCCCGGGTGTCTCTGCGTACGCTCGATCTGTCGTCCCTGGAATCCGTCGGGGCGCTGGGCGAGACCCTGCGGCGCGAGGGTGAGCCGATCCACCTGCTGATCAACAACGCCGGCGTGATGACGCCACCGGAGCGGCAGGTGACCGCGGACGGGTTCGAACTGCAGTTCGGCATCAACCACCTGGGGCATTTCGCGCTGGTGGCGCACCTGATGCCGCTGCTGCGGGCCGGCCGGGCGCGGGTCACGTCGCAGATCAGTGTCGCGGCGAACTCGAACGCCGTGAACTGGGACGACCTGAACTGGGAACGCTCGTACGACGGCATGCGCGCCTACAGCCAGTCGAAGATCGCGTTCGGGCTGTTCGCACTGGAACTGAGCAGGCGGAGCCTCCGGTACGGCTGGGGCATCACGAGCAACCTGTCGCATCCCGGCGTCGCCCCGACCAGTCTGCTGGCGGCCCGTCCGGAGGTCGGCCGGACCCGGGAGACCGCGGGGCGGCGGCTGATCGGGGCGCTGTCCGCACGCGGCATCCTGCTGGGCACCGCCGAGACTGCGGCCCTGCCAGCCCTGTACGCGGCCACCGCCGGCGACGCACGTGACGGCGGGTTCTACGGCCCCAGCGGACCGGGGCACCTGGGCGGCCCGCCCGCGGAGCAGAAGCTCTACTCACGCCTGCACGGTGAGCGGGATGCCGAACGCGTGTGGCAGGTTTCCGAGAAACTGACAGGGGCGTTCGAAGCAGCGCCGCGGTAGAGGGGAAGACCGTGCCGATCGATCGAGCCGGGCTGGCCGAGTTCCTGCGCCGGCGTCGTGAGTCGTTGCAGCCCGAGGACGTCGGCCTGCCGCGTGGACAGCGCCGCCGGACGTCCGGCCTGCGCCGGGAGGAGGTCGCCACGCTCTGTCACATCTCCGCCGACTACTACAGCCGGTTGGAGCGGGAGCGTGGGCCGCACCCGTCCGAGCAGATGATCGCCTCGATCGCGCAGGGCCTGCACCTGTCGTACGACGAACGCGACCACCTGTTCCGCCTGGCCGGGCATCATCCGCCGGTCCGGGGCGGGACCGGCGAGCACATCAGTCCGGGTCTGCTGCGCATCTTCGACCGGCTCACCGACACGCCCGCCGAGATCGTCACCGAACTGGGCGAGACCCTGCGGCAGAACCGGCTCGGCGTGGCCCTCAACGGCGACCTGACCCGTTTCACCGGGCCGGCCCGCAGCATCGGCTACCGCTGGTTCACCGATCCGGCGTGCCGGGCCCTCTACCATCCCGGCGACCACCCGCTGCACTCGCGCGTCTTCGCGTCCGGGCTGCGCCACGTCGCCACCCTGCGCGGACCTCGCTCGCGGGCCGCCGACCTGCAGAAGCTGCTGTTCGACAGCAGCGCCGAGTTCCGCGCCGTCTGGGAGGAACACGAAATCGGCATCCGGTACGCCCACCTGAAACGCTTCGTGCATCCGGACGTCGGCGCGCTGGAGCTGACGTGCCAGGCGCTGCTCGACCCGGATCAGGGACACTCGCTGCTGGTCTACACCGCCGTGCCCGGCAGCGAGAGCTACGAGAAGCTGGAACTGCTCGCCGTCATCGGAGCGACCGGTGTTTCCGGTGCGGCATCAGCCGGGACGCCAGAAAGACGGCCAGCACGCTGAGCAGGAACGCCGTCACCTGAGCGGCGTCGCCCAGGGTACGGGCCATCTCCAGGCCGGAGCGGAGTGCGTCCTCGCGGGCCCAGAGGGAGATTCTGAGCTGCCGGCCCAGGGTCTCGACCCTCTTCCGGTGTCCCGGCGGATCGATGCCGGCGTCGATGCCGTCCCGTTCGGCCACCTCCTGGGCGTCGAGGTACTCGTCGACTGCCAGCCGCAGCGGCTTGCGAAGGGTGCGCTCCTCGAGCGTCAGTTCCCCGGAATCCAGGAGGGAGAGCGCCCGATGCATCGTTGCGCCGGGCATCTCCCCCTCCCTCGGCATGGGGAGGGGCCCCATCAGGGCGACGACGTCGATGCCGCGGGGGAAGTACTGCGGGCCCCTCCTGCCGAGGGTGCTCTCGATGCGTTCCACCGCGCCGAGGGCCGAGTTCACCTCTCGCAGATCGTGCCGTACCTGCCACTCGGTCTCGGTCGTCCACCAGTCGACGGCGGTGGTGCCGGGCAGCAGAACGGTCAGCACGACGATACCGGCGGCGCAACGCGTTCGGCTCAGCATGACCGCGACCATCGGTCACCGGGCCCCGGACCTGAGGAGGCCCCCGGACTTGAGGGGGCCCGACGGCGCGGCGGCCGTACGGGCTGTCCGTTAGGCTCCCGATGATGGATCGAGATCTGCTCGCCGCCCGTGACCTCGCCGTCGACCTGGCGGTCCGCGCCGGCCGGCTGCAGCTGGAGCGACGCGACACCCTGAAGATGGGCGCACCCAAGGCTCACGTGAACGATGTCGTCTCGGATGTCGACATCGACAGTGAGCGGCTGATCGTCGACGCGATCGTCGAGACGTGGCCGGACGACGCCATCCAGGCCGAGGAAGGACACGGCCGCGACGGTACGAGTGGCTGGTCCTGGATCGTCGACCCGCTGGACGGTACCCGCAACTACGTCAGCCGTACCGGACCTTGGTCGGTGTGCATCGCGCTGTACCACGACGATCAGCCCCGGATGGCGGTCGTGCACGAGCCGGCCGCGAACGAGACGTTCACCGCCGTCGACGGGCGGGGTGCCCTGCTCAACGGCGCGCCGATCACCGCATCGACCGGACGCGAACTGCACGAGGCCCTGGTGGGCGTCAGTTTCCAGCCGAACCCGCGGACCAAGGACCGCGCCGGACGGGTGATCCGGGAGCTGTTGCCGCTGGCCGGCGACATCCGCCGGATCCCGGCCGCGCTGAACCTCGTGTATCTGGCGGCCGGCCGGCTGGACGGCGGCCTGGCGCTGGACACGAAACTGTGGGACATCGCCGCGGGTGCCCTCATCGCCCGGGAGGCCGGTGTCGTTCTCGGCGGGCACGGCCCGGACTTCACCACCGAGCTGACGATCGGCGCGGGCCCCTCACTGTGGCCGGCCCTGTCGGAGCGGGTCCGCGCGGCCGACGCCGGTTCCTGAGCCCGGGTGCCTTGCGGTACTACCCGGAGGTGCCTGCTGAGCACCGCGGGAGGTCAGTAGGAGAACGGGTCGTATCCGTCGTTGTTGCAGGTCCGTCGCTGGGCGATGCAGTTGCGGACCCGCTGGTTCATGGCGCCGGCGTCCCACATCACGAACGCGTCGCCGTGCATCGACGAGGCGCTGCGGCCGTCCGGGTCGGACGACAGGTAGTAGCCGGCCCTGGTGCCCTTCGCCCCGTACGCGATGTCGAAGGTCAGCGCCGGGATGCGCACCGGGTGCGCGGCCGGGCAGCCCTCGTCGTCGCCGAACGCCACGTGACCCTTGTGGTCCGGACTGTCCAGGTGCTTGCCGTCCCAGCAGTCCGGGAACTGCAGCATGAAATGCAGACTCGCCGGTTCGGCGCAGATCGGCCAGTTGCCGTTGTCGCTGCGCGCATATCCGTCGATGTCACCGGGTCCGTAGAAAGCGCAGTAGAACTGGCCCTGCGCACCGCGCGGGGTCGGCACTTTCTTCTTGGCGTCACCGGCGATCATTCGCAGGCCGTTGGGAATCGGCAGGATGCCGGTCGAATTCTTCCGCAGGGAACGGTAGTAGACGCGGAATCCGGTGGTCTCGGCGGGCTTCTTGGTGGCCGCCTCGTACAGCGTCGGCACCCAGTAGGCGGAATGGTCGACCGTCGGCATGCAGGTGGTGGCGGTGAATTTCGTGAGGTCTTCGGCAGTGGTGTGGGCGTCGACCGCCTTGTTGCCGACGAACGAGTGCATGTGCGAGGCGCCCGGCAGACCCGGCGCGACGATCGGGTCGTCCGGTCTGCGGTGGCTGTACTTGCAGTCGGCCCGGAACTCGGGCAGGTTGCCGGCATTGACCGGCGGGTCGGCCTTGGTGCGTCGGTAGCCGGCCACCTGCGCATTCCAGGCGGCCCGGTCGATCGGGACCCAGCCGCCCCTGGCCACGGCCGGTTTCGCGGCGGCCGGGGATGTGCCGGCGGCCGGCGCGCTCGCGGCCACCGAGGCCGGCGCCGAGGCGGATCCGGGTAGCGACGTGCCCGGCGCTGCCGTCGCCGCTCCCGGCGCGCCCGGTTCCGATGCCGGCGCGCGGTCGGCGGCGGCGTTCCGCGGCTGCCGGCCGGGGTCGGGCCGGCTCGTCCACACGGCCGCCCCGGTGATCAGGACGACGGCGACCCCGGCCGCGGCGGCGGCCCGCCCGCGCGAGCGGCGAGCATGGCGGCCGGGTCCGGGCGTCGGCTCGGAGGGCGTGGAAGACGGCACAGGTGACTCCCCAGCATGCGGAACACGACAGAACTCGCCGGAATGCTAGGCAGCCGTCACACGCACCGGACAGTCACTTAAAACAAAGCAAAGAAAAGACTGTCCATCGGTACGCATTTCGCGGTCCCGATCCGGAAAAGTGTTATCCACCGCCGCCTCACCCGTCCTTGAAAGGGCGCCGATGAACCGCCCGATTCGGCGAGCCCGTCTCCGCGACGGCCGGGAGCAACGATCGGGTGTGCGCCCGGTCATCGCCGTGCGGGTCGCGCACCATTATCGTCACGGCCATGCTGGAATCTGCCGCGCTCCCGTACGACGCCGTGCTCTTCGATTGTGACGGGGTCCTCGTCGACTCGGAACGCATCACGAACTCGGTGCTCCGGACGATGTTGCACGAGCTCGGCTGGTTCATCTCCGAGGCCGACTGTTTCCGGCTGTTCGTCGGCCGGGCACTGCGCGACGAGACGGGTGTGATCACCGCGCACACCGGGTTCACCGTGACCGAGGATTGGCTCGGCGAGTTCCGCAAGCGCCGTAACGACGCTCTGACGCTGGATCTGCTGCCGATCCCCGGCGCGGTCGCCGCCGTCCGGGAGATCGACCGGCTCTACCGCGGCCGTCTGGCCTGCGCGAGCGGAGCCGACCGGCACAAGGTCGAGTTGCAGCTGACCAAGGTGGGTCTGGACACCGTGTTCGCCGGCAAGATCTTCAGCGGCATGGAGACGCCCCGCAGCAAGCCCGCCCCGGACGTCTACCTGGCCGCGGCGGCGGCGCTGGGCGTGGATCCGGCCCGCGCCGCGGTCGTCGAGGACACCCCGACCGGTGTCCGTGCCGGGGTGGCCGCCGGTGCGACCGTCTTCGGCTACTGCCCGCCGGGAAGCCCGTCGCACAGCACTCCGCAGGCGCTGCTGGACGCCGGAGCGGCGCACATCTTCACCGGGATGGCCGGCCTTCCCGGTGTTCTGAGCAGCGCGCTCATCCGTTAGCCGGCCGTGGAAGCGGGCGGGATGGTCGAATCGGAATGGTAGTTCCAGGACATTCCGGAAGGGGACCATCATGTCCGCGACGTGCACGGCCGCACGGCGGCGAAGCGTCGGAGCCGCCCTGCTGCTGGCGGTCCTGACGCTGGCCGCACCGCTTCGGGCGGAGGCGGTCGCCGCGTCGTGGTCGCAGGTGGTTTCCGGGGACTCGGCAACGTGCGCCATCCGCAGCGATCAGACGCTCTGGTGCTGGGGTGCGAACTCCAGCGGCCAGATCGGCGACGGCACGACGGTCGATCGCAACGCGCCGGCCCGGGTCGCCGGCGACGGCAGATGGACGGCCGTGGCGCGGGGCTCCGGCCACACCTGCGGCATCCGTACCGACGGCAGCCTGTGGTGCTGGGGTGCCAACACCGAACATCAGCTCGGGCTGGACAGCGACACCCCGTTCCGCAGCTCGCCGGTACGGGTCGGCACCGCGACCGACTGGACGTCGGTGCATTCCCGCGGTACGTCACGTGCGCGATCCGCGCCGATCACAGCCTGTGGTGCTGGGGCAGCGGAGCCGGCGGCATGGTGACCGCCGGGAAGGACACCGGGGGACGCTTCCCGGGCCGGGTGAGCGCCGACACCGACTGGGCCTCGGTGAGCATCGGTGGCTACCACGTCTGTGGTGTGCGCACCGATGGCACGCTCTGGTGCTGGGAGGAGCGGGCCTCCCTCCTCTCCGAGACACGTCCGTCCCGGGTCGGCACACGGTCGGACTGGCGGTCGGTCGCTGCGGGCCTGTTCTACACCTGCGCCGTGGACACCGGCGACGGGCTGTGGTGCTGGGGCCGCAACCTGTACGGGGAGCTCGGCGACGGCACCAGCGGCACCGAACGGGCGGCACCCACCCGGATCGCTCCGGAGAACCGGTGGGCGACCGTGCTGACCGGCGGCGGGCTGCACACCTGTGCCCTGGACACCGGCGGCCGGACCTGGTGCTGGGGCAGGAACGACGACGGGCAGATCGGCGACGGCAGCACCCGCAATGCGACCAGGCCGGTACGGATCGGCTCCGATGCGAACTGGAAGTCGATCTCCCCGGGCACCGGGCACACGTGTGCGTTGTCGGTCGCCGGCGCCCTGTGGTGCTGGGGTGACGACTCGGGCGGCCAGCTCGGCGACGGCACGTACACGACGGTGTTGTCCAGTACCGCCCCGCTGCGCGTCGGCACCGGCACCGGCTGGGACCGGGTCGCTCCGGCCGACGGCCATACCTGCGCGCTGCGCACCGACCGGTCCCTGTGGTGCTGGGGCGGCAACGAGGACGGCGAACTGGGCGACGGCACGACGGCGAGCCGGTCCGGACCGGTTCAGGTAACGGGCGGCAAGGTCTGGACGGCGATCTCGGCCGATGCGGGTGACAGCTGCGGTCTCCGGACCGACGGCAGTCTGTGGTGCTGGGGCGACAGATTCGGCGACCCGGACCAGCCGGGCCACCCCCGCCGCATGGGCCGGTCCAGCGACTGGACCGGTATGGACGTCGGCTCGAGCCAGCTCTGTGCCACGCGTGCCGACGGTTCGGTCTGGTGCTGGAGCAGCACCGGCCCGGCCGGTGAGCCGGTGCGGGCCGCCGGGTCCGGCGCCCGGTGGGTGCAGGTGACGACCGGTGGCGGCCACGCCTGCGCGCGCGACACGGCGGGAAAGGTGTTTTGCTGGGGTTCCAACGATTACGGACAGCTCGGCGACGGTGACCGCAGGATTACCTCGGTGCCGGTCGTGAAGCTGGCCCGTGCCGCCGCCACGGTCGAGGGCGGGTCGATCAGCACTTGCGCCGTCGGCACCGACCGGAGCCTCTGGTGCTGGGGCGGGAACCGGCAGGGTCAGCTCGGCGACGGCGACACGATGGACATGCTGACGCCGGTACGCGTCGGCGGTGCCTCGGACTGGACGGGCGTCTCGATCAGCGGGGAGTTCGCCTGCGGCACCCGGGCCGACGCGAGCGTCTGGTGCTGGGGCGACAACTACCGTGGCCAGCTCGGCGACGGCAGCCGGATCGAGCGGCACTCCCCGGTCCGGGCCGGAACCGCCGGCGGAACCTGGCTCTCGGTCGGTACCGGCCTGTGGCACACCTGCGCGATCCGTACCGACCGGAGCCTGTGGTGCTGGGGCGACAACGAGAGCATGCAGCTGGGCACGAGCACCGTCACCCGACGGCCGGTCCCGGTACCGGCAACCTGACCGTGGCCGCTTCCGTCCGGACGCCGGCGGGTACGGGGAACAGCATGAACCTGCCGATGCGACTGCACCCGGGCGAGACCGCGGCCACCGGATGGCGGGTGACGACCGTCAGTGACGCCCTCCGGCGGCTGCATGCGGCGTCGCCGGGTGTCACCGGCCGTCCGCGGGTCTTCGCGATCGACGGCCGGGGCGGTGCCGGAAAGACCACCCTGGCCGAGCGCTTCCGCGGGCCGGCACCGGATTCCGCGGTGGTCCACACCGACGACGTCGCCTGGCATCACGCCTGCTTCGACTGGGCCGATCTCCTCATCGAAAAGATCCTCGAACCCCTCCACCGCGGTACGGCCGTGAACTTCCTCCCGGACGCCTGGATCCGCCACGACCGGCCCGGGTCGATCACCGTGCCTGCCGGAGCGGGCGTGGTCTGGGTCGAGGGCACCGGTGTCATCCGCGACCGGCTCGCACCGTGGCTGGACGCGACGATCTGGATGCAGGGTGACCTCGACGAGCAGGAACGCCTGCTGACCGCCCGCGACGGCGACTCCCCGGCGCAACGCGAACACGTCGCGAACTGGCTGGCCGAGGAGTTGCCGTTCCTGGCACGGGAGCGGCCCTGGGAACGGGCCACGATGATCGTCGCCGGTCCCCCGCCGGCCGGGCTCGACCCGGACAGCGTGGTCGTCGCCCCTCCGACCGGCGGCGGGACCGTCCGAGCCGCCCTCAGGTGAGGTCGAGTGCGGCCCGCACGATGCTGTCGGTGTCGATCCCGTGGTGCCGGTAGACCTGTTCCAGGTCGCCGGACTGACCGAACCGGGTGACACCCAGATGCCTGGCCGGCACCCGGTGGATGCCGGCCAGGAACGCCAGCGTGTGCGGATGGCCGTCGAGCACGGTCAGCAGCGGTGCGGCCCGGTCCGCCGGGAACGCCGCACCGAGCACCCAGGTGTCGCCGCTGCCCTGCCCGGCCTGTGCCTGGGCCGCCTCGAACAGCAGGCCGGGACTGGTCACACAGACCACGTCGACGGCGATGCCGAGCGCGATCAGCCGGTCGGCCGCGGCGAGCGCCTCGGGCACCAGCGCGCCCATCGCCGCAATGGTCAGCACCGGCGTCTGCGGCGCCCGTTTCAGCAGGTAGGCGCCGGCGACCACCTGACGACGGCGCCTTTCCCGGGCGGCCGGATCGGCCGGCACCGCGGCAAGCGACTGGTCCACCGGCCGCGACGACAGCCGCAGGTAGGCCGAGCCGCCGTCCGGACGGCCCAGCCGCCCCAGCGACGCCAGCAGTGTCCATTCCATGTCGACGGCGAAGGCCGGTTCGTAGCTGACACAGCCCGGCTGCTCGATGCCGATCGACGGCGTCTTGATCGACTGGTGCGCGCCGCCCTCGGCCGCGAGGGTGACCCCGGCCGGGGTGCCGACCAGGATCGACTGCCCGCCGGCGTAGATGCCGAACGACCACGGCTCCAGCGCACGTTCCACGAACGGGTCGTAGACCACACCGATCGGCAGCAACGGCTGCCCCCACCGGCTCCAGGTGGCGCCCAGTTCCCCGAGCAGCCCGACCAGGTTGACCTCGGCGATGCCCAGCTCGATGTGCTGTCCGGTCGGGCGTTCCCGCCAGTGCAGGATCGTCTCCGGATCGTCGGCGAACCAGTCACGCCGGTTGTCGGCCGACCAGACCCCGACCTTGTTGATCCAGCCGCCCAGGTTCGTCGACGAAGCCACGTCGGGCGCCGCGGTCACCACCCGCCGGGCCACGTCCGGCGCCTGCCGGGTCAGGTCGAGCAGCGCACGCCCCAGAGCGGCCTGGGTGGAGCTGGTGCCGGTCGGCGTCCGGCCCAGGTCGGCGGGCACGTCCGGGGGCGTTCCGAGACCCTCGGTCGTACGCCGGAGCCGCGCCGCCACCGTGTCGCACAGCCGCCCCGCGGCCGAGTCCGGCGCGAACCGGGCCCACGGCGCGTCCACCGACATGCCCACCTCGTCGCCGAGTCTGCGCAGCTGGGCCTCGGTCAGCATGGACGAGTGGTTCTGCGGGTGTCCCTCGCTGGCGAGGCCGTACCCCTTCACCGTGTACGCGAAGATCACCGTCGGCCGGCTGTCGTCGATCGCCGCGAGCGTGTCGCCGATGGTCTGCAGGTCGTGGCCGCCGAGGTTGCGCACGGCTGCGGCAAGGGTCTCGTCGTCGAGCCGGTCGGCCAGCGCTCGCACTGCCTCGGCGTCGCCGCCCTCGCCGGGCAGCCGGTCGCGCAGCTGCTGGGGCGTGCAGCGCAGCAGCCGCTGGAACTCGGCGTTGGACATGGTGTCGATGCGCCGCCGCAGCGCGTCACCGCCGGGCTGCTCGAACAGCTCGGTGAGCAGCCGGCCGTACTTGGCGGTGAGCACCTGCCACCCGGCGGCCTCGAACATCGCCTGCAGGCGGGTCACGGCGATCTGCGGCACCACCCGGTCCAGCGACTGCCGGTTCAGGTCGACGATCCAGCAGACCTCACCGAGACCGGCCACCATCGGGTCGAGGATCGCCTCCCAGACCGCGCCCTCGTCCAGTTCCGCGTCGCCGACCAGGGAGTACTGCCGCCCGATGCCGGAGGTGGCACCCACGGTGTTGACGTAACGGCGGGCCAGGGCACCCCAGATCGGTGCGGTGGCGCCGATGCCGACCGAGCCGGTGGAGTAGTCGACCGGGTCGGGGTCCTTGGCCCGGCTCGGGTAGCTCTGCAGCCCGCCGAACGAGCGCAGCGTCGTCAGATATCGCTCGTCCAGGTCACCGAGCAGGTAGTTGATGGCGTGCAGGACCGGCGAGGCATGCGGTTTGACCGACACCCGGTCGGCCGAGGTCAGGTGCTCGAACCATAGCGCCGTCATGATCGTCACCATCGAGGCGCTGGAGGCCTGGTGACCGCCGACCTTCAGCCCGCTCGGGTTGGGCCGTACCCGGTTGGCGTGGTCGATCATCGCGGTCGCCAGCCAGAGGACCCGCTGCTCCACGTCCCGCAGTGCGCTCAGCCGGTCGGCCGGCCTCTCGGTTGCCGATTCGGTGGCCATGGTCACCGTGCCTCCAGTTCTGAACAGGGGCGACAGCATATATCGCAACCTGAACCGACGTTAAGGCACGTGTTCCGGGTCGGCGCGGTGCCCCGGGATCTCCGAGGTCAGCCCCGGTCGTCGGCCCCGTAGGCCTCGGACCGCAGCCCGTCCGGGGACGACGCCCGGAACTGCAGGGTGTCGCGCACGTTCTTCTGCACCGCGACGGCCGCGAACAGCGACATCGCGAACGCGAGACCGTAGAAGCCCTTCTCGCTGAGCATCATCCCGCTGTTCACCAGCCCGACGACCAGCATGACGACGGCGATCCCGACCGCCGCCCACGACAGGCCCATGTACAGCGCCGAGACCGGCAGGCCCTCGGTCCGGTCCCGCACCGACTTCTGCAGCGAGACGGCGGCGAACAGGCCGAGCACGAGCACCACCGCGTAGAAGCCCTTCTCGCTGGCGATCATCGTGGCGTTCCAGAGGCCCACACCGAAGGACACCACGCCCAGCAGGAGCGCCGCCCAGGAGGCTCCGACGAAGGCGGCGGTCGGCTTGGCCGAGGACGGCGACGGGTACGACAAGGCAGGCTCCCGGCAGGTTGGTGACGACCATGGTCCCGGCACGACGGCGATCACTGAGCGCGGCGGCGCGGAGACATCATGCTAGGACAGCCGTGCCAGCCCGGTGGGCGCGAATCGGTTACGACTGGCCGGTGTCCATCGGCGCGTCCAGACGCAGGTCGGGGTGACGGCCCGCGATGGTGCGCAGCCGCCACCGGTGCGGGAAGACCGCGAGCAGGGCGCCGTCACGGACCCGGGTCATCACCTCGACGTTCGACTCGGTACGCAGGGTCTCGCGCCCGGCCGCGTCGGTGATGGCGGCGATCTCGTACGGCAGATGATCGAGTTTGACCTTGACCCCGAACTCGGTCTCCAGGCGGTAGGTCGCGACCTCGAACTGCATGGGACCGACGGCGGCCAGCACCGCCAGGTCGCCGCGCTGCTCGGACTTCAGCACCTGGACGACGCCCTCGCCGTCGAGCTGTTCGATGCCGCGCCGGAACCGTTTGAAGGCCGACGTGTCGTCGGTGCGCACCACGGCGAAGTGTTCCGGCGGGAACGACGGCAGCGGCGGGTACTGGACCGGCTCGCCGACGTACAGCGTGTCACCGATGCCGAGCGCGGTGGCGTTGACCAGGCCGACCACGTCGCCGGGGAAAGCCTCGTCGATCGTCTCGCGGCCCTGACCGAAGATCTGCTGGGCGTACTTGGTGGCGAACGGGCGCCCGGTGCCGGCGTGGGTGACGATCATGCCGCGCTCGAAGCGGCCGGAGCAGACCCGCATGAAGGCGACCTGGTCACGGTGGGTGCGGTTCATGTTCGCCTGCATCTTGAACACGAAGCCGGAGAACGCGCTGTCGACCGCCTTGTCGGTGCCGGCGACGGTCGGCCGGGCGTCCGGCGGCGGAGCCAGCTCCACCAGGACGTTCAGAAGCTGGCGTACGCCCAGGTTGGCGACTGCCGCACCGAAGAGCACCGGGGTGGTGGTCGCCGACAGGAACGCCGCCTGGTCGTGGTCGGCCCCGGTCATGGCGAGCAGCTCGAGCTCCTCGTTGGCGGACTCCCAGTCGGCGCCGTAGCGCTGCGCCGCCTCGGCGTCGCTCATCTCCTCCTCGATGGCCAGGTCGGCGCCGCCCGGAGCGCGCTGCATCCGGACGAACACGCCGTCACGCCGGTCGATCACGCCGTGGAACTGCCCGGCGATGCCGACCGGCCAGGTGAGCGGGGTCGGTTTCAGGCCGATCCGCTGCTCGATCTCGTCCATCAGAGCCAGGGCGTCGTTGCCGGGACGGTCCCACTTGTTGATGAAGGTGATCACCGGGATGCGGCGCTGGCGGCACACCTCGAACAGTTTCAGCGTCTGCGGCTCGAGGCCCTTGGCGGCGTCGAGCAGCATCACGGCGCTGTCCACCGCGGTGAGCACCCGGTAGGTGTCCTCGGAGAAGTCGGCGTGGCCGGGGGTGTCCAGCAGGTTGATGACCATGTCGCCGTAGGAGAACTGCAGGGCGGCCGAGGTGACCGAGATGCCACGTTGCTGCTCCATGGCCATCCAGTCGGACACCACGCCGCGGCGGTCACCCTTGCCGTGCACGGCGCCGGCCTGGCCGATCACCCGCGCGTGCAGGGCGAGCGCCTCGGTCATCGTCGACTTTCCGGCGTCGGGGTGCGAGATCACCGCGAACGTACGCCTCCGGGCCGCCTGCGCGGCGACACCCGCGGCGGACGACAGCACACTCTGACTCACTAGCTCCCACTTTCCTTGCCGGTCACCCTGCAACCTTACGGTCGCCGTCGCCCTGAACCGCCGACGGTCCCGGGGTCGAAAAAGTGATATCAGTTTGCTACTGTCAGGACATCGCTACACGGAGGAGGCCCACATGACCGAACACCTCGACCTGCCCGCCCCGCAGGTTCGCGAGCGCGCCGCCCGGGACGCGTCCGGCTGGCCGATCCTCGGACTGTCCGTGGTCCTGCTGCTGATCAGCACGGCCGTGTTCGTCGTCGCCGTCCAGCAGGACAGCGCGCTGGCCGTCGGTGGCCTGCTCGCACTGAGCGCCCTGCTCGTGCTGGCGGTCGCGTTCGCTCTGGCCGGACTCACGCCGGTGGCACCCGGCGAGGCCCGCGTCCTGCAGCTGCTCGGCCGCTACACCGGCACCGTCCGCACCGACGGACTGCGCTGGGTCAACCCGGTCACCGCCCGCCGCCGGGTCTCCACCCGGATCCGCAACCACGAGACCGACGTCCTCAAGGTCAACGACGCCGACGGCAACCCCATCGAGATCGCCGCGGTGGTCGTCTGGCAGGTCAAGGACACCGCCCGCGCCGTCTTCGAGGTCGACGACTTCATCGAGTTCGTCGCCATCCAGACCGAGACCGCGGTCCGGCACATCGCCAACAGCTACTCCTACGACTCCCACGACACCACGCTCATGTCGCTGCGTGACAACGCCGACGAGATCACCGCGCGGCTGTCGGAGGAGATCGGTGTGCGCGTCGCCGCCGCCGGGGTGAAAATCATCGAGTCGCGGCTGACCCGCCTCGCCTACTCACCCGAGATCGCCCACGCCATGCTGCGCCGTCAGCAGGCCAACGCCGTCGTCGCGGCCCGGACCCGGATCGTCGAGGGTGCGGTCGGCATGGTCGAGATGGCTCTGCACCGCCTGGCCGAGCACGACGTCGTCGAGCTCGACGAGGAGCGCAAGGCCGCGATGGTCAGCAACCTGCTGGTCGTCCTGTGCGGCGATCGGGACGCCCAGCCCGTGGTAAACGCGGGAACCCTCTACTCCTAGGCCCATGGCTACCGAGCGAAAGAAACTCCTCCTCCGGCTCGATCCCGCCGTGCACGACGCACTGGCACGGTGGGCCGGGGACGAGCTTCGCAGCACGAACGCCCAGATCGAATACCTGCTGCGCAAGGCCCTCGGCGACGCAGGGCGCCTCCCCGGAGGCGTCAGCCGGATGCGAGGACCCGGCAGACCCCCCGCCACCCCCGAGCCGGAAGAGGAATAACGATGGCACTGCCCGGCAGCCTCCCACAGCGCATCTTCCTGCTGGCCCACGACCCGGACAAGGGCCGGTTCCGCGTGGGCACCGAGATCGGCGCCATGATCCGCGCGGCGGCGCTCGCCGACCTGTACCTCAAGGGACTGCTCACCGACGAGCGCGGGCGCGCCACCGTCGCCGGCGAGCAGCCCTGCTCCGACCCGGTCCTCGCCACGGTCCTCGAGGAGATCAAGGCGGCCAAGCCGCGCAAGTGGCAGCACTGGGTCGACCGGCGACAGGGCCCGACCGTCAAAGCGGTACGCCAGCAGCTCAGCGACGGTGGCTGGATCCGCGTCGAGCCGTACCGCGCCCTCGGGGTATTTCCGCTGACCAAGGTGACCATCCGGGATCCGCGGGTCCGCAAGGAACTGGTCAGCCGGGTCCGGGGCACCCTGCGGGACCCGGCCGGCAAGGTCGATCACACCGACGCCACGATGGTGGCCATCGTCGCCGCCGGAGAGCTCAGTCTTGTCCTGGACCGCCAGACCCGGCGCGCCGAGAAGCAGCGCATCCAGCACCTGAACGACCTGAGCGGGCCGATCGCCCCGGCCCTGCGCAAGTCGATCGAGGCCTCGGCGAGCGCCGCCGCCGCTTAACCCGTTCCGCGGGTGGTGGACGGGCCCCGTCCGCCCACCACCCGCGTCCCCCGGTGCGGAAGTCGTCACTGCCGGACGGTGCTCAGCACCAGATCGGCCGGGCCCATGACCTGCACGCGAAGCTTGCGGCCCATTGATGCCACACCAGGTTGTTCGTCTTCCGAAAAGATCCTCACGGCCGTCCATGTTCTCGCCGTGACACCGGCGCCGTAGGCGCCGTCAAACGCGAGACCGGCTGACGCGCCGGCCAGCGAAGCGCCTGCTCACCCTATGAGGTCGGCCGCCGACTTCGCCGAGGCGATCGATCTGCTCTGCCGCGCGCCGGCCTGGCCGCTGCACGACGAGTTCACCTTCGCGCCGGTCGCCGCCGGTGTCCGGTCCGAGCACCTGCCAGCCGTCCTCGGGCCGCCGTGCGCGGAATCGGCGATCCCATGGCGCCGGGCTGCTCAGCGCCCCCTGACACGGGTTCGGCGGGCACCCGGCCAGCAGCGGCCGGCCGGCGCCTCGGGGTCGCCGATGACACATGCATTCAATGAAGTTTGTTGACGATTAACAATCGAAGGTTGAGAATCTCCCTGAGAGCGCTCTCTACCCTCCATCCCCAGCCCAGCGGCTTCTCCACGTCCCGGCACGACCGGGCCGTGCGGTCGTGCGTGCATGAAAGGACCCCCATGCCACGCCCACTCGTCAAGGCACTCGCCAGCTCCGCGGCGGCACTCACCGCGGTCGCCGCGACACCCCTTGCCGGTCACGCCGACCCCAGACCCGCGCTGCCGTCAGCCGTCGCACCCGCCGACCTCGGCCTGGCACCCGGCATGCTCGCGGCCATGCGGCGCGACCTGAAACTCGACGACGACCAGATTGCCCGGCGGCTCACCGTCGAGGCGGCCGCGCCGGTCGTCGAACAGCGACTGCGCAAGGCGCTCGGCGACCGGTTCGGCGGGGCTTGGATCCCGGCCGGCGCCACCCGCCTGACCGTCGCGGTCACCAGCGAGGCCGAGGCGGCGAAGGTACGGGCCGAAGGAGCCGACCCGGCCATCGTGAAGCGCAGTGCGCGCGACCTCGCCGCGGCGCAGGCCCGGCTGGACCGCAACGGCGCGGCGGCTCCGGACACCGTACGCGGCTGGTATGTCGATCCGGCGGCCAACAGCGTCGTCGTCACCGTCAAGCCGGGCGCCGAGGCCGGGGCCCGCGCGTTCGCCGCGGCGAGCGGCGCCGGGGCGGTCACCGTCCGGACCGCCGCCGAGCAGCCGGAACCGATGTACGACATCCGCGGTGGCGACCAGTACGTGATCAACGGCAACACGTTGTGCTCGGTCGGGTTCGCCGTGTCCGGCGGCTTCGTCACGGCCGGTCACTGCGGCGGCACCGGCAGCCCGACGCTCGGATTCAACAACCAGGCGCAGGGTACGTTCGCCGGCTCGTCCTTCCCGGGCAACGACTACGGCTGGGTACGCACCAACGGCAACTGGGTCTCGCAGCCGTGGGTGAACAACTACTCCGGCGGGAACGTGCTGGTCGCGGGATCGCAGGAGGCGGCGATCGGCAGCTCGATCTGCCGTTCCGGGCGCACCACCGGCTGGCGCTGCGGCACACTGCTCGGCAAGAACGAGACGATCAACTACCAGCAGGGCTCGGTCTCCGGCCTGAGCCGCAGCAACGCGTGCGCACAGCCGGGCGACTCCGGCGGCTCGTGGATCTCCGGCAATCAGGCGCAGGGCGTCACCTCGGGCGGCAGCGGCAACTGCATGACCGGCGGCACGATGTGGTTCCAGCCGGTCAACGAGATCCTTTCGGTGTACGGCCTGTCGCTCACCACGACCGGCGGCGGTGGCGGCGGCGCCGTGATCAGCAACTGGAACAACAAGTGTCTCGACGTGCCGAACGGCGACTTCTCCGACGGCGTGCTGGTGCAGATGTGGACCTGCAACGGCTCGGCCGCCCAGCGCTGGGAGGCGGTCGGCGGCGCGCTGCGGACCGGCAACAAGTGCCTGGACGTGCCCTGGGGCTCGACCGCCAACGGTGCGGTCCTGCAGATCGTCACGTGCAACGGCAACCCGGCCCAGCAGTGGGTGCTCAGCGCCGCCGGTGACCTGGTGAACCCGCAGGCCAACAAGTGCATCGACATCCAGGACTGGAACGGCAACGACGGCGCGCGGCTCCAGCTGTGGGAGTGCGGCGGCACCCTGAACCAGAAGTGGCGCCGCGGCTAGGTGTCGTGCAGTGCGCGGTTCTCGAGCACCTCGTCCATGTGCGACTCGGCCCAGCGTTTGAGGCCGCGCATCGTCTCGTGCAGGGACAGACCCAGCGCGGTGAGCTCGTAGGAGACGGTGACGGGCACGGTCGGCACCACGGTGCGGCTGACCAGCCCGTCCCGTTCCAGCGAACGCAGCGTCTGGGTCAGCATCTTCTGGCTCACGCCGGCGAGCAGGCGGGACAGTTCCGAGTAGCGCATCGGCCGCGGCTCGCCGGCACAGTCCGGTCCGCTGCCGAGCGCGGCCAGGATCAGCGCGACCCACTTGTCGGAGATCCGTTCGAGCAGCTTGCGGCTGGGGCACACGGCCAGGAAGGCGTCGTACTCCGCTTTGGCCTGTGCCCTCTGCTGCGCCGCCGTCGTCGCCATCGCCACCCCTTACGCACTTTCAAGTGCCTACTTCCCCGGAGAGAGTAACTCTCGCACAGTAAGTGCATGGCTTCGACCTCACTTCCCGGCGGCACCTGGCCGCTGGGCGATCTGACCGTCACCCGCTTCGGATACGGCGCGATGCAACTCGCCGGCCCGTGGGTGATGGGCCCGCCGGCCGACCGCGACGGGGCGCTCGCCGTCCTGCGCGAGGCCGTCGATCTCGGCATCACCCACATCGACACCTCCGGCGCGTACGGCCCCCGCGTCACCAACCAGCTGATCCGGGAGGCGCTGCACCCGTACGCCGATGATCTGCACATCGTGACCAAGGTCGGCGCGACCCGTGACGAGCAGGGCGGCTGGCCGCCGGCCCGCGACCCGGAGAGCCTGCGCCGGGCCGTGCACGACAACCTGGAGGTTCTCGGCCTGGAGACGCTCGACCTGGTAAACCTGCGGCTCGGGAACGCCGAGGGCCCGCGGGCCGTACCGGTCGCCGAGGCGTTCGGGACGCTCGCCGACCTGCAGCGGCAGGGTCTGATCCGGCATCTCGGGGTGAGCAACGCGACCGCCGGGCAGGTCGCCGAGGCGAGGTCGATCGCACCGATCGTGTGCGTGCAGAACATGTACAACCTGGCGCACCGCCACGACGACGAACTGATCGGCGAGCTCGCCGCCGAGGGGATCGCCTACGTGCCGTTCTTCCCGCTCGGCGGCTTCAGCCCGCTGCAGTCGTCGGCGCTGTCCGCGGTGGCCGCCGGGCTGGGGGCGACGCCGATGTCGGTGGCGCTGGCGTGGCTGTTGCAGCGCTCACCGAACATCCTGCTGATCCCGGGCACCTCGAAGGTGGCCCACCTGCGCGAGAACGTCGCCGGGGCAGCCCTGCGGCTCGCTCCCGGCGACATCGCCGAGCTGGACGAGATCGGCCGCTGAAGCCGGCCGGTCTCAGCGGCCCACGCTCACCCGCAGCTGCCACTGCTGGTCGTCGGTGTTGTTGTCCCGGTACTGCTGCACGTTCGCGCTGTCGGCGGTCGACATCGAGTCGACCGCCAGCAGCTTGCCGCTGTGCCGGTTGACCAGCTTGAAGTTGCCGTTCCCGGCGTCCACGGGCAGCCACAGGTGGTCGGCGGTGCCGTTGTCGTCGAACTGGACGACCTGGGCACTGTCAGCCGTGGACATGCCGGCCACGCCGAGGACCTTGTCACTGTTCAGGTTCCTGATGCGGAACCATCCGTCGCCGTTGTCGACGAGCTCCCAGCGGTGATCCATCGTGCCGGTGTCGCTGTACTGCTGCACCGGCGCGCCGCCGGCCGTGGACGCGTTGCTGACGGCAAGCAGTTTGCCGCTGTGCCGATTGAAGATCTTGAAGGTGGGCCGGCTCCACACCTGCAGTTCGCTCAGGCCCCAGCCGGCGCCACCGCCCCGGTTGGGCGCCACCACCCGCAGCCTGGAGGCGCTGACCGGTACGAACGTGTGCCGGGTGAGCCCGTTGGCGACCGGTGACGCGCCGGTCGCCACGGTCCGCCATTCGGTGCCGGTGTGGTACTGCAGCTCGTAGCTCGTGGGGACGCGCACTCCCCCGCCGTCGTCGTAGAAGTACAGCCGCACATCGTCGACGGTCACCGGCCGGCCGAAGTCGACGCCGAGGTGGTCGGTCGCATTCGGTGAGCTGTACGTGGTCCAGCGCGTGTTCTGCGGGACGTTGTTCTCGAAGATGTTGCCGTCGATGGTGCGCCACGCGTTGTCGACGGTGAACGTGTAGGAGGCGAACGGCTGCGGGGCGCCGTTGCCGTGCCGCTGGGGGTTCGCGGCGATGTCGACCCGCTCCCCGGCGGGCGGGGCAACCGGGTTCCCCACATTGACGGTCAACGGCTCCAGACCCGGCTGCGCCGCCGCCTGTACGCCGTCGACGTACACCTTCAGCCCGGCGCCCCGGCCGTACCTGCCGCCCGTGCGGTCCCAGAGCACGGTCAGGTTGTGCCCGTGGTACGGCGCGTTCTCCAGCAGGAAGTAATCCCAGTTCGCCGGCGCGAGCGGCTTGATCGTGACCGCGTCGTCGGCGCGGCCGTCCACCCCGATCAGACCGGAGATGACGTTGTCGACGTAGGTGGAGTGGTTGTAGTCCTCACTGTGCCCGCGCCCGTCGTAGATCCACCGGTTCTCGTCCGGGTGGTGCGCCTCGGCGACGTAGGGGACGCCGTTGCGGTACTGCGTCGACGCGTACCCGCGGAGCAGATCGACGAAGTCGGCCTTTCCGGCGTACGGCTGTGCCGGATAGTCCTGCAGCAGATTCGCCAGACCGGAGAGGACCTGCGAGGTGGCGTACGGCCACGACGGCCCGTTCCAGCGGCAGCACCCGTCCAGCGCCTCCCGCATGAACTGCGGGCTGCGCCGTTCCGCGGTCGTCGGCCCGTACGCCGAACGGAAGCCCTGCGGATCGGTGATCTGTGCCCACGCCGACGACCGGTTCGCGTCCGGCATACCGAACATCCACGGTACGAATCCGATGTGCTCGCGGGTGTCGAGTCTGCTGAGGCCCGGGTTCTGGTCGCGCATCACGTGGTAGTAGAAGCCGCGCCGCGGATCCCACAGGCGGGCGTCAATGTTCGACTTCAGCGCCGCCGCCCGCGCGTGGTACGTGTTCGCGGTGGCCGTGTCGCCGTTGAGCCCGGCGATCGCCGCGATGGCCCGCGCGTCACCGTACTGATAGGCGTTGATGCTCGGCCGGTAACCCGCGCCGCCGTGATAGGGGTCCGGGGACTGGTAGGAGGCGGCCGACAGTTCGCTGGCATCCCACACCGGCACCTGCCAGTAGAGTCCGAGAGCGGCGTTGAACTGCACATTCCATCGGTCGTAGAACCGCTGCAGGGCCTGCTGCTGTGCGGTCACGAAGGCCCGGTCGCCGTTGATCAGGAACCGGTTCCAGACCGCACTGGCCGCCCAGAAGCTGTACTCGTGACCCCAGTCGGTGGTGTTCGGGTTGACCGGCTCCTCGGCCGGCTTCGGGCCCGCGCCGGGACCGGTGAGCCAGTAGTTGATGTAGTCGTCGAGGTACTGGCTGTTGCGTACCCACCGGCCCTCGTTGATGTGATGCCCGGCCGCGGCGGAGATGCCGCCGTAGGGTGCGCCGTAGAAGACCGGGTTGAGGAACTCGCTGGAGATCCAGCCGAACTGCGGTCCGGTGTAGACCAGGTGCTCCTTCCACGTCTTCCAGCGGTAGTAGTAGACGTCCTGGATCTGCCGGTCGGGCACCTCTAGGAACGGGATGTTGGCCCGGTACCAGGCCGGATCGTTGAATCCGCCGACGAAGGTGTCCTTGTTCAGAAATGTGGTGCCCGCGCCGACCGGCGGATAGGGGCCCGGCGGGTCGGCGGCGGCGGCCGGAGCGGTGGTGGCGGCGAGGCCACCGGCGATCAGGACGAGAACGGTGACGGTGGCCAGCAGCCGTCGCGGCATGGGCGGACTCCTCGGACAACGTGAGGCACGGCCGGTGGATGCCGCACACGAACATCTCTTAGGAATCCAACCTGTTAAATACGACCCGTGTCAATGTCTGTCGTATCGTGCGCGAATATGTTGCCGTTCGGTCTCTGTTCCTCGGTCTTGACCCACCGCTCGATGATCGTCGCGAGGACACCGAGCGGGACCGGACCGGCACCCAGCACCTGATCATGGAAGGCGGCCGGCCGGTAGCGTGAGCCGAGCGCCGCACGGGCGCTCTCCCGCAGCCGGAGGATCTCCCGGACCCCGACGCTGTACGCAAGCGCCTGACCGGGCCAGGCTATGTAACGGTCGACCTCCTGGCACACGCTGCGCTCCGACTCCACGGTGTGCTCGCGCAGAAACCTCCGCGCCCGGTCCCGCGACCAGCGCCGCGCATGCAGGCCCGTGTCGGTCACCAGACGCGCGGCACGCAGCGCGGCCAGCGCCACCTGCCCGAGCCGGGCCAGCGGGGACGAGTAGAGACCCATCTCGTCCGCGAGCCGCTCGGCGTAGAGAGCCCAGCCCTCCACGTAGGCGCTGAGCCGCGCGTCGACGTGCCGCCGGAAGTCCGGCAGCGTGCCGAGCCCCTGAGCGGCGACCGCCTGGAAATGATGCCCCGGTACCGCCTCGTGGAACGTCATCGCCTCCATCGCGAAGCGGCTCAGCTGCCGCGGCTCCGTCGTCAGGACGAAGAACGTCCCGGGACGGCTGCCGTCCCCAGCCGGCGGCGCGTAATAGGCGGCCGGCGCGGCGGCAGCGTCCTCGGCCGGCACCGGCTGCACGGCACACGGCACCGCCGCCGCGACCGAGCTGATCTCGGTGCCGCGCGCCTCGGCCCGATGCAGCGCCGCCGCCACCGCCGCCAGGATCTCGCCGGCGCTGGTGAACCGCAGATCCGGGTCGTCACGCAGACGCGCCCGCATCGCCACCGGATCGGTCAGCCCGAACGCCTCCCCACCCAGTCGCGACCACTGTTCGTCGAGTTCGGCGAGCAGCCGTACGCCCAGCTCCTGAACCTCTTCCGGGCTGACCGGCAGGGTCGTGTGCGCCGCGACGGCCGCCCGGTATCCGGCCTCTCCCCCGCTCACCGCCCAGATGCCGGCGTGCTCGTCGTCGCGGGCCACCGCGGCGAGCTCCCCGCTCAGCGTGTCCGCAAGCCGGCGCATCGCTGGACGCACCTCGTCCTCGATCAGCCGCCGGTGCGGGTCGTCGTCGCCGACCGGCCGCCCCAGATGCTCGGTCAGCTGGGCCACGGCCTGCTCGATACCGGCCCGCGTACTGGGGCGGCCCCGGCCCGACGCGTCCCAGTAGCGGTCGGCGAGGCCGTCGAAGAAGCGGGCGGCCCCCGGCAGCCGCAGGCCGGCACCGGCCGCGAAATAGGAACCTTGCGGGGAACCGCAGAACATGGCCGAGGCGTTGGCCTCCCACAGGCAGTGCGTGGCCTCGTCGGCGGCGGTGTCCGCCATCCAGCGCAACACCTCGCGATCGGTGTCGTCGCCGTCCGCCTGCCCGGTGTCCCGCGCGATCCGCCGGAAGAACGCGGCGGCGGCCCGGTCCGCCTCCGGCCGCAGGTCGGGCAGCATCGCGTCGTAGGCGGTCAGCCCGACCAGGCTCGCACCCAGCGGATCGTGACTGTTGAGCCGGTCGAAGAACGCCGCGCCGAGTTCACGTACCGTCACCGCGACATCCTGGCAGATTCCGGCCCGACGGGAACAGGGTCGCGGCTCCCGGCGCGCCTCGGGCTCTATGAGCGGTGCACCGGAGCCGTTTCGTTTGCTGGTTCCGACTCGCCGGGCGCGGCTCCCGTCTCGGTCTGCTCGGATGCCACCGGCACGAGCAGGGCGGCGATCAGAGGAAACGCAGCCACCACGGCGAAGCTCGGCGCGAAGCCCGCAGCGCCGATCGTCATGGCCAGGACCGGCGGGGTGGCGGCGGTCAACACGTTCTGGCCGGTCGTCTGGATGCCGAGGGCACGGCCGGCCCACGCCGAACCCGCGTACTCGGCGACGGCGGTGAACGACAGGCCGTTGCTGCTCACCGCCACCACGCCGAGGAAGAGCAGAACCGGAACCGCCAGGCCCGACCCGGCCGCAGCAGCGGCGGCCAGCGTCAACATGCCCGCGCCGGTGGTCACCGCAATGATCCGCATCGGATTCAGGCGGCTCCCGGTCCGGTCGGACCAGTACCCGGCCCCCAGACGGCTGAGCGCACCGCACACCTGGGCCCCGGCCAGCAGGTGCCCGGCCGCAAGGGCGCTCCAGCCACGGGTGTCGGTGAGGAACACCAGCGCGAAGGTCGTGATCGTGAACTGCGGGATCACCAGCAGCGCGCTGGCGGCGTGAATGCGCCACAGGGTGGGCGTGCGATAGGGCGTTCCAGAGATCGGCTCGTGCTCAGCCGGCCGGCCGTCCGCCGGCCTCCTGTCCCCCGACTTTCCGGCCGCCGACTTCCCGTCGCCCGGCCTCCCGTCCCCCGATCTTCCGTCCCCCGGCCTGCCGGCCACCGGCCTGCCGTCCCCCGGCCTGCCGTCCGCCGGCTTTCCGTCCGCCGGCTTTCCGCCCGCTGCCGGTGGAACCGGGGCCGGATCGCGGACCAATGCGAACGCCGTCGTCGCCGCGACGAAGAACAGCACCGCCAGGAAGACGAGCGGTACATCGGTGCCGCCGCCGGCAAGCGCCGGCAGGGTGGCCGCGGCGAGTGCGAGACCCATCGGCTGGGCGCTCTGCCTGATACCCATCGCCAGGGCGCGTTCGTGCAGGGCGAACCAGCCGAGGATCAGCCGGCCGCTCGCCAGGACCGAGGCTCCGGCAGCTCCGGCGAGCGCCAGCCAGACGGCCAGTCCGACGGTGCCGTGCGCCAGGCGGGCGGCGAGCAGGAAGACACCGGCCAGCCCGAGGCCCGTGGACAGCACGATCCGCTCGCCCCACCGATCGGCGGCGGCGCCCCAGGCGATGAGTGTGAGCATCACACCCGCGGTGGGACAGGCCACGAGCAGACCGGCCTGTTCGAGCGTCAGGCCCTCGTCGCGGAATGCCGGGATCAGATAGGCGAGCCCGAACTGGAACGTGCTTCCCGCGATCATCGCCAGCATGCCGACGACCAGCACCAGCCAGCGCATCCGCTCACTTCTCATCTGCAGGTCCTCGATCTCTTGCCGCCCGGCACCGATCCGACTAGGGCACGGCTTCCGGCGGGTCAGCGGGTGTTGTCCAGCGCCCGGCTGCGAAGTGTCCCGATAGTCGGGGCCAGCGCCGCCACGAGCGCGACGGCCGCGCACGCCATCGGCATGATCGCAAGGGCCGTCCACGGCACGACGACCGGCGCCCAGACCGACAGTGACGCCAGCGCGGCCCAGATGCCGGCCAGGTTCAACCCGGCGACGAGCATGCCCAGGACCGTTCCGACCGCGACGACCGTCAGCGCCTCGGCCGCGGCCAGGAGGAGCACCTGCCGTCCAATCGCCCCGGCCAGCCGGAGCACCGCGACTTCCCGGCCACGGTCCGAAGTCGCCATGACCATCGCGACGGCGACGGCGATGCCGGTGTAGACGAGCGCGATGCCCAGCACGACGAGGTAGCCGACGCGGGTCTGCCGGTTGGGGGCCGGCAGCTGTTCGGCGAGCCAACGCTCACGCGTCCGCACCTCGGCTCCCGAGGACTTGAGCGCAGCACGGACGGCCGCCTCGGCGGCGACGGGGTCGGTGCCGGACCGCCATGCGACCTCGAGACGGTCGGCCCGGGCGCCACCGGCGTTACGCGCCGTCACGTAGACGCCGTTGCTGCCGGTACCGGTGGCCAGCACGGCCACGATCCGCAGCGCGCGCCGCGTCCCGTCGCCGAGCCACACCTCGACGTGTTCGCCGACGGTGTGCTCGGCCCACTCCTCGTTGACCACGATGCCGTCGTCGTCGAGGTCCTCGAGGTCGCCGGCCTTGACCGGCAGCCGGCGGACCGCGGGCAGGGCGCCGGAGTCCACAGCGTGGGCTTCCGACCGGGTCAGGGCGACACCGTCCTCGAGGGTGTACACCGCCGTGGTGGAGCTCGCCATCACCGCCGTGCCGGGGACGGCCCGGACCGCGTCCACCGAGCGAGGGTCCAGAGCGAGACCGGCGGCGGGGGCCTGCACGATCAGGTGGGCGGCGGTCCGCGTACCGAGCTCGGTCGCCTTGGCCTGGTTGATCGTCGCCGTGGCACCGAGCAGGGATCCGGCGAGCGCGACGGTCACCAGGACCGGTGCCGCGACCGCAGCGGTACGCCGGATCTGCGCGCCCGCGTTCTCCCGCACCAGCATGCCGGTGGCACCCGGTAGCCGCGCCGGCAGCCAGCCGATCAACCGGGCGATCGGGCCGGCCAGGACCGGCGCCAGCAGTGCGACAGCGGTGATGAGCAGCATTGGCTGGGTGGTGTAGGTCTTGCGGTGCAACGCCTCGCCGGGATCGTTCAGCAGCCGCCAGGTCAGCAGGCCGAGGCCGGTCGCGAGCAGCAGGGCACCGCAGATCCATCGGCCGGGGGTCATGTCGGTGGTGTCGGCTGCGGCCTCGCGCAGCGCCTCCACCGGACGGATCCGTCCGGCTCGGACCGTGGCGACCAGGACGCCGGCCAGCGCGACGGTCAGTCCCGTCCAGAACGCCACGTGGTACGGCCAGCGATGCTCACCGACGGCGAACCACGGGGGCGCCAGCCGCTCGCTGACCAGCAGCCGGATCAGCCACGGCGCTGCACGGGCGCCGAGCACGCACCCCGCGGCCGAGGCGAGCACGCCCACCACGACGGCCTCCGCGAACATCGCGCCGCGGACCTGCCCGGGTGTCGCCCCGGCGGTGCGCAGCAGGCCGATCTCGCGCCGCCGCTGAGCGACCGCGAAGGCGAAGGTGGAACCGACGACGAACACCGAGACGAACGCGGTGATCCCTCCCGCGGTGCCGAGCAGAGCGTTCATCGTGATCAAAGCGTCCCGGTCGCGATCCGGGTCGGGATCGGCCCGGCGGCGATCGTCGCCGGTCAGTACCTGGACGTCGGTACCGCGGACCGCCGCGCGTACGGCGTCCGGTGCGGCCCGTACGACGACGTTGTCTATCGCGGGCGAGAGTCGTGCGGCGGTGCCGTCGGTGAAGAAGACCGCGCGTTCATAGGCGACCGGCATGAGTGTCCCGGCCACGGTGTAACGCCCGGACCCGGCCGGGGTGCGGATCTCCACGGTCCGGCCGATCTGCTCGGGACCCGCGGCGAGCGCGATCTCGGCCGGCCCACGCGGCGGGTGACCGGTGGCGAGACGGTGGCCGCCGAAGCCCGCCACGGACCATGGATGCCCGGTCAGTCCGTCGCCGAGGGCTCCGGCGGCCACCGGGAAGGACCGGTCGGCGACGGTCGGGCCAAGCTTGGTGAGTGCGGTGGCGACGGCGGACGGCACCGCTCGCGGACGGGCCAGCAAGTGGAGGCGGTCACCGGCCGGGGTCGGCACCCGCAACTCGTCCGCGCCGCGCACCACGACGGGTGCGCCGGCGAGGCGCTCCGGCTGCTGCCCGGGCGCGTCCAGGGTGGCCGCCAGCCCCAGGCCCATCATGGCGATCAGGCCCACGCCCAGCCCCAGGGCCAGGAAGGCGCCGGCCAGGCTCGCCCACCGGGCCCGCAGGCTGCTCAGCGTCACGGTCAGCACGGAGCGTCCTCCAGCCGGGTCATCCGGGCCACGACGGCCTCGGCCGACGGATCGTCCAGCTCTCCGTCGACCCGGCCGTCGGTCAGGAAGACCACACGGTCGGCCCAGGATGCGGCCACCGGGTCGTGGGTGACCATGACGATCGTCTGACCGTCGTCATCGACCATGCCGCGGAGCAGCCGCAGCACCTGCCGGCCGGCCATGGAGTCGAGCGCGCCGGTCGGCTCGTCGCCGAAGAGCACCTCGGGACGGGTGATCAGCGCGCGGGCGATCGCGACGCGCTGCTGCTGACCGCCGGACATCTCGTGCGGGCGGTGGTGAGCCCGGTCCGAGAGGCCGACGCGGGCCAGCGTGTCGCGCACCTCGGCACGGGCCGGGCGGCGACCGGCCAGCCGCAGCGGCAGCGCCACGTTCTGTTCGGCGCTCAGAGTGGGCAGCAGGTTGAACGCCTGGAACACGAAGCCGATCCGGTCGCGCCGCAGCCGGGTCAGCCGGGTCTCGCTGAGCGACGTCAGGTCGGTGTCGCCGAGCAGCACCGAACCGGAGGTCGGCCGGTCGAGGCCGGCCGCACACTGCAGCAGCGTCGACTTGCCGGATCCGGACGGGCCCATGACGGCAGTGAAGGTGCCCGCGGCGAAGGACAGGGACAGGTCGTGCAGGGCGGTCACCGTTGCGTCGCCGGCCCCGAAGGTCCGCACGACACGTCGCAGCCGAATCGCGTCACGGGTCATGCCACCACCGTTTCGCACGCCGGTTCCGATCACAGCCCCTCCTGATGGACTCTTTCCGGTAGTGCCTGGACTACCTTCCGAGGTAGCTCCAGCTGGGTGGTAACGGCCCGGCCAGCCGTTTAGCGTGATCCGGGTGCAAGCGATCGATGTCGTCCAAGCCCTGTTCAGGACCGGATATCTCCGGTCCTGGTGGCCGCTGCGCGCTGCGCTCTACCTGCTGGCGGGCGGCCTCACCGGCGTGCTGACGCTGGTCACCACACTGCTGTTGTTCGCGGTGGGAGGCGTCCTGGCGGTGGTCGTGGTGGGTCTTCCGCTGCTCGCCGGCCTCGCGCTGATCGGGATACCCACCGCCGCGATCGAGCGGTGGTGCCGACGGCTGATCGACAGCCGTCCGATGCGGCACCCCCATCGCGTGCCGTCCGGTCCCGGCCTGGTCACCTGGCTGCGGACCCGCTACACCGAATCGGGTACCTGGCGTTCACTCGGCTATGCCACGCTGCTGATGACGGTGCTCTGGCCGATCGATCTGTTCGCCGTGACGCTGGCGGTGACCGTGCCCGCTGCGCTGCTCGCCACACCCGTGCTGTTCGCCACGCTCGGCGATACGGAGCAGGTGAACGTGTTGAAGGCGTACCCGGTCACCTCCTGGCAGCAGGCACTGCTGTCGTGTGCGGCCGGGCTGGTCGCCCTGGCGGCCTGCGCCTACGGTGTCGGCGCGCTCGCCGCGGCCCGCGCGGCGCTGGCCCGCGCGATCCTCAGCCCACCGGCGGACCACCGGGTGGATCATCAGGTGGTCGAGCTGGTCCGGTCCCGGATGCGGCTGGTCGACGCCTTCGAGGCCGAGCGCAGCCGCATCGAGCGAGACCTGCACGACGGGGCGCAGCAACGCATCGTGGCTCTCACCATGATGCTCGGTCTGGCCCGGCTGGACGCGCCGGCGGGTCCACTCGCCGACCGGTTGTCGCGGGCGCACGACGAGGCCGGAGAGGCGCTGGTGGAGCTGCGGGAGCTGATTCGCGGTATCCATCCGCCGTTGCTGACCGACTTCGGGCTGGAGGCGGCGGTCAGTGACCTGGCCACCCGGTCCGCGGTGCGGGTCGCCGTCGCCTTCGCCGTGACCGAGCGGTTCCCCCGCGCGGTGGAGTCCGCGGTCTACTTCGTGGTGTCCGAGGCCCTGGCCAACATGGCCAAGCACTCCGGTGCCGACCGGGGTGAGATCACCGGTGGCTACTCCGGCGGCACGCTCAGGGTCGCGATCTGCGACAACGGTCGCGGTGGCGCCGACATCCGGGACGGCACCGGCCTGATCGGGCTCGCCGACCGGGTGTCCGTGGTCGGTGGCACACTGTCGCTGTCCAGCCCGGCCGGCGGGCCGACCCGCCTAGTTGTGGAGATCCCGTGTCAGGCGCTCCCGGATTCCGCATAGTGCTCGCCGAGGACAGTGTGCTGCTGCGCGACGGTCTCGTGGGCCTGCTGGGCCGGTTCGGTCATGAGGTGGTCGCCGCGGTGTCCGACAGCAATGGCCTTCAGGAGGCCGTCACCGCCCACCGGCCGGATGTGGTGGTGACCGATGTGCGGATGCCGCCGGGTTTCAAGGACGAAGGGCTTCGTGCGGCTCTGGAGCTCCGCCGGCAGCATCCACGGCTGCCGATCCTGGTCCTCAGCCAGTATGTGGAGACCCGGTATGCGACTGACCTGCTCAACGCCGGTGACGGCACCCATGTCGGCTATCTGCTCAAGGACCGCATCGGTCACGTCAACGAGTTCGTCGACGCCCTACGGCGGGTCGCCGAGGGCGGCACGGTGGTCGACCCCGAGGTGGTGCGGCAGATGCTGCGCCGGCACCGCGACCCGCTAGCATCGCTGACCGCCCGGGAACGCGAGGTGCTCGCTCTCGTCGCCGAGGGCCGGTCGAACCTGGCCATCGCGGCCGCCCTGAACGTGGCGGAGGCCTCGGTGGCCAAGCACATCCGAAGCATCCTGAACAAGCTCGGGCTGCCACCGGCGGAGGAGGACCACCGCCGGGTGCTTGCCGTCCTGACCTTCCTGCGGTCCTGAGCTCGGCCCACAGGCAGGACGGACAGCGCCGGACGGCGAGGCCCGACGAATCCACCACCCGAATGCCCGACGGACACCGGCCGACCGAAGCGACGAATGCCCCACCGCCTGGAAAACCGACGGGCACCGGCAGACCGCGAAGCCCGATAAATGCCCACCGCCTGGACAGCCGACAGACACCGGCCAACCGCGAAGCCCGACGAATGCCCACCGCCCGGGAGGTTTGATGGACGCTGACGAGATCATGGCCCGGATCGGCCACGGGGTGGAACTGCACCATCAGCGGGGCGACCGGGACGCGGCCCGTCTGCTGTTCGCGCGGGTGTGGGACGAGATCGGCGGCGAGCGGGGCGATCCGCTGCACGTCTGCGTCCTCGCGCACTCGATGGCCTATGTGCAGGACAACGTCCGCGAGGAACTGGAGTGGCATCTACGGGCGCTGGCCGCGGCCGACCGGCTCACCGAGGATCGGGTGGCGGGCGCGGGGGTTCCCCTGCCGGTGGCCGGGCTGTATCCGTCGCTGTATCTCAGCGTGAGTGAGTGCTACCGCAGGCTCGGCGAACTCGATCATGCCCGCGAACACCTCCGGCAGGCGAGGGCGGGGATCGGCTCGCTCGGCGACGACGACTACGGGCGGCTGATCAGGGGCGGCCTGGATCGGCTGGAGAACCTGCTCGGCGAGTGAGGGCGGCGGTACGCCGACCTCGCCGAGTGAGGCCGGCGGTGCGGCGACCTCGCCGAGTGAGGCCGGCGGTGCGGCGACCGCGCCGAGTGAGGCCGGCGGTGCGCCGAGGCGTCACCTACATTCGCGGGCTTTGCGCAGCCAGGCCTGGGCGGCGTCGGCCATCGATGCGACGGGACTGCCCTCACCCGCCTCGTCGCCGAGGCGTCGCAGCTCCGCGCACGCCTCGGCGTCACCGGACCGGGCCAGACCGGCGAGCGCCTCCAGGCGTACCCGATGATCGGGATCCTCCCTGCCCGCGGCGATGAGCTCCCTGGTCACCGGATGGTCGAACAGGTGGTCGCGGATCACCCGGAGCGCGGTTGCCCGGACGTCGGCGTCCTGGTCGCGCCCCAGGAACGCCAGCACCTCCGTGGCCGCGGCGGCGGGCAACGCGTACTGCATCTCGGCCGCGACCATCCGGCGCACCCGTGCGTCAGCGTGGCCGGCGTGGGCCACGATCTCCGGCAGCTCGCCGCCGCCGTGATATTCGGCGAAGGCACCGATCAGCTCGACCAGGACTCCGGCGTCCGGCTCGACCGGCAGGCGGATGCGCAGAGCGGCAATTGCTTCCTCCGCGCCCGGAGGTTCGTTGAACGACATCCAGTGGGCCACCGTCGCGGCGAACCTGCGCACGTCCGGATCCGGGTCGGCGAGTCGGGCCACCGCCCATCGCAGGCTCGTCGCGGTGTCGAGCCGATTGGCGACGGAGTACGTCTGCCGCTCCCAGTTGACCGACTCGGCATCCCGGTCGGTCAGTGCCCGGGCCAGCAACTCGTCCCGCGGGACCAGGATGCCGAGCGACTCCTCCAGGTAGGTCACGACGGCCAGGTGGGCGGGCGTCGCGGCGGCGCGCGCGATCCGCAACGCGGCCTCCCGGGTCTCGCGCGTCACCGGGACGGTCGCGTCCGGGAGCCACCGGCCGAGACGGGCCTCGATCACCTCGTACGCCCCTTGCCCGGCGGCCCAGAGGATCAGACCGTTGTCGTCGTGGTCCGACCCGGTCCACTGCTCGTCGAGCACTTCCCGCGCCCGTTCGCTGTACGTTCCGGCGGTCATCGGCGGCTCCGGTGCTTCAGGCCGCTGGCCCAGAACCAGCTCCTGAGGTACCCGTATTCGCCGCCGCCGTAGAGATAGCCCCACGCGTGGTGCGGGATCACGTACGGGCCCAGCTCCTCGAAGACCGCCCTGGTCTCCTTACGCCGGCCGGCCAGGGAGTAGAACAGAGCCACCCATTGGCGGAGCATCTGCGCCGTGGCCGGGTGCGGTGTGCCGGCCCGCCACTTGGCGATCAACGAGTCGATCTCCTGCTGCACCTCCGGCCCGCGGAACCAGCGCCGGGACTCGGCCAGCGCCTTGTCCGTGTTGTCGGCGCCCCAGGTGAACCCGCTGAGTGCGTACTCGTAGTGGGCGAACAGCGGAAGCAGCACGACACTGGCGCCGGCCGGCGCCGCGGCGGCCACCTCACGCGCGGTCGTGAACATCGACTCGTGCGAGCCAAACCATTTTTCGCACCGCCAGGTGACGGCGTACGAATGCAGGTCGAAGTGGAACGGGTCACGGCGCCGCCCCTCGTCGAAGATCTCGTCGAACTCCTCCGGGCCGACTCCGGTGAACATCGTCCCGAGCCGCTCCGACCACGGATTCGGGTCGGCCGGACCGGCCAGTTCCATGGCGCGGTGGCAGGCCTCGGCGGCCGCCGCGGACAGGGTGTGAAAGCCGTGGGCCTGTTGCGGGCTGGTTTTGTCGGCCGTCGCGCTTCCCCGTGCCCGGCCGGCCTGGTCGCTCAGGGTCGCGGCCAGCATCTGCACCGCGATCGGATCCTCGGGAGCCGCGGCCAGCCAGGAGTCCAGCCAGCCGCGGTCGCCGGCGGCCAGGCCGCTGAGCGAGCCGATCCGCCGGCCACGCAGTTCCCAGTCGTCGCCGGCCTCGTCGATCACGGCTCGCGCCGCGGTCCAGTCGCCTCTGCGCACGTCGCGCCGGGCGCGGGCAAGCGACCGGTCGAGGACGGCCTGATCGGCGTCGAACTCGGGCACGGGCAGCAGCGGCCCGTCGGTCAGAAGTCGGTACAGCAGCCGGATCACCGCAAGATGATAGTGCTGGCCGCCGATGTCCGTGGCCCGCGACCGTGCGTACCCGCGCCGCCGGCGTCCCGGGGCATGCCTTCATCGGGGCCTCTGCCTGTGACATCCCGCCTTCGCGCCCCTCTCGCGCCGCGTGACTATGCTGCTGCCGGCTGACGTACCGTGGCAGCTGGGAATTTGCTGGAAGCTGGGGGGTGGCGATGTCCGACGGCGCGCTGCGGTTCGGGATTCTCGGTCCGGTCCGCGCGTTCCGGGGTGCCGAGGCGGTGGATCTGGGCCCGATCCGGCAGCAGGCGGTCCTCGCCGTCCTGCTCCTCAACGCCGGCAAGCCGGTGCCGATCCAGCAGATCGTCGCCGCCCTGTGGAACGGCGACCCCCCGGAGAACGGCGTCGACGTGGTGCAGCGCTGCATCGGGGGCCTGCGCCGTGCGCTCGAACCGTCGCTGCTGGCGTTCACCGACAACGGTTACCTTCTGCGCGTCGACGAGAACTCGATCGACACCGGCATGTTCCGGGCCGCCCTGGCCCAGGCGCAGGACGAATACCGGACCGGCAACGTCCACACCGCCACCATCCAGGTACGCGGCGCGCTCGACATGTGGCAGGACGAGCCCCTCGCCGGCCTGACCGGAGCGTTCTTCCAGACCGCCCGCGAACGCCTCAACTCGGAACGCACCAGCGCCTCGTCGCTGCTGGCCGTCCCCGACCACACCATGGCCGTCAGCCGGGCGGACCGCCCCGTCTCGCCGGCACCGGCGCCCTCCCCCGCATCGCCGGCGTCGCCCCCGCCTTCGTCGTCACCCCGGCCTCCGGCTTCACCCGTGCCCGTTCCCGCAGCTTCGCCGTCACCTCCGCCGCGGCCTCCGCTTGATCCGACCCGCCGCATGCCGGTCGACCCGACCCGCCGCATGCCGGTCGAGGCCGACACCGACTATCCCGAGCCGGCCGACCCGTGGTCCGGCCATGCCCTCTTCCCGCCTGACCCGTCGGCGATGGGTTAGCGCGGCCGCGGCGCAGTCCCGGTCTCGGGCAGGCGGCGGATCAGTCGCCGGATGACGAGCAGCGGGATGACGCCGAACACGCCGAACGACATGTCCAGCAGCAGCCAGCCCCATGGCAACCCGCGGACCGGACCGGCGATCAGTGCCAGCGGGATCACCCCGGCGCAGCAGATCATGCCCCACTCGATCACCCAGACGTTGCGGACCGGGTCACGCCACGGCCCCCAGAACGCGGCGGCGATCACCAGATGGGCGAAGGCGAGCCAGTCGGTGCCGTACGCGATGAACGGATAGTCCCGGCCCGTCGCGGCAAGCCCCGCATGCACCCGATCGATCCACTCGACGAGCACGTCCGGCGCGGGCACCGCATGCAACACCTCCGCCAGCAGCCGGGTCTCGATGACCAGCGGAAAAGCGGTCAGGCCACTGACCACCAGCCCGACGACGAAGACGGCGAGCCAGACCCGGATCCGGGTGATCGTATTCATGATCGAAAACTTAGGCCCGCCCGTTCCCCCAAGGCGAGGCCGCACACACAATCTCCACGACAACCCCTCGACATCACCATCCCGGTACGGTCCCCGCACGAACCGGACCGCAGCCGCATCTGACGCCGATGTGGATGAGAAACCAGCCGTGCCGACGCTGAAGCACTGCCGGGAGGTCGCCGGACGCCTCAGGCCGGCTGTTCCTCCGCGGGTCCGGTCAGCGTCTCGATGGCGAAGTACGTCCGTCCTGCCTGCTCCGGGCCCGCCCGCGCGACCAGCTCGTCCTCGGGTTCGCCACCGGCACGCAACGCGTCGGCGTACGCCTTCGCCTCGTACAGCGACAACCTCGGCGCATGCTTGCGCAGGTGGTGCAACGCAGCCAACCGGCCGTCGCGGCCGAGGATCTCACGAACGGCGGTGAGCAGCGGATCCAGCGGCTTGATCCCCTTGACCTGCTGCCGGT
The DNA here is from genome assembly GCF_040639655.1 of Actinoplanes sp. NPDC023801. NCBI lineage: Bacteria > Bacillati > Actinomycetota > Actinomycetes > Micromonosporales > Micromonosporaceae > Actinoplanes > Actinoplanes sp. NPDC023801. The sequence continues at coordinate 96,460 of NZ_JBFAAI010000026.1, forward strand.
AGAGCTCCTCCCAGGCCCCGGGGACGAACGTGGTCACGGGGATGTGATGGATCCGCCCGTCCTCACGATCGACGAGGTACGGTCCGTGCCCGACCAGCATCCGCCCGAAGTCCGAAGTCTTGACGTAGTCAGCGGACTGCCAGTAGACCAGCCAGCCGAAGGCGTGCTCCTCCACCTTGAACACGACCAGTTCGGGAAGCGTCGGCTGCGCCTCCCGTTCCACCGCCAGCTGAGCTTCGACCAGCTTCACGGCCCGCTCTCTCGAAATCACAAAGAACATCATCACCATCCGGTACGGTCCGCGCACGAACCGGACGGCAGCCCCCAGTATTCGACGTCGTCCCATCGCAGGTCGCCCACGCCGCCATCCTGCGACCCGCACAGCCGGCCGATCAACAGGTTTCCGGCCCGCCGGCCGTGGATCCGGCCCGGCAGACGGGCGTGGGGTAAGGCCGGCGGGCGGTGACGTCAGGCGGGTTTGCGCAGGCCGGCGAGGGCCGTGCTCCAGGAGACGACCTCGTCGAGCAGGGTGGTGAGCTGCGGGATCTGGTAGTCGCCGGGCTTGAAGACGCTGTAGTTCTCGAACTCGGTGTTGAGGGCGAGCGTGACCTGCTGGCGGACGTCGGCCATCTTGAGTTCGCCGGCGACCAGGCGCAGGTGTTCGACGGCACGGGCGCCACCGACGGAGCCGTACGAGACGAAGCCGACGGCCTTGTTGTTCCACTCGGCGAACAGGTAGTCGATGGCGTTCTTGAGCACGCCGGAGGTGCTGTGGTTGTACTCCGGGGTGACGATGACGAAGCCGTCGAAGGAGGCGATCTTGGCGGCCCACGTCTTGGTGTGCTCGTTCTGGTACTGACCCATGGACGGGGGGATCGGCTCGTCGAGGTGCGGCAGCGGGAAGTCCTTCAGGTCGACCAGCTCGTACTCGGCGTCGCTGCGCTGTTTGGCGTGGTCGAGCACCCAGGCGGCGACCTGCTCGCCGTTCCGGTTGGGGCGCGTGCTGCCGAGGATGATGCCGATGCGAATCACGGAATGCTCCAGTTCGACGATGACGATGAGCGGCACGTTACGAGCTCTTCGTTGCGCCACGAGCCGTTCCCGGATTTCGGCCACTTACGCCTCAGCCCCCGGACCTGGCTATGCATCAGGTTTATACACCGTGTGTATAGTGGCCGCATGTCAGTCAGCTTCGCCCTGCTGGGGCTCCTGGAGAACGGCCCGCGCCACGGATACGACCTGAAGCGCTCCTACGACGAGGCCTTCGGACGCGACCGGGCGCTGCATTACGGCCAGGTCTACTCGACGATGGCCCGGCTGCTGAAGAACGGGCTCGTCGAGGTCGAATCGGAGCCGGGCGACGGCCCCGACCGCAAGCGCTACGCCATCACCGACGCCGGCATCACCGACGTGGCCGAGTGGATCTCCCGGCCGGAACAGCCCGAGCCGTACCTGCAGAGCACGCTCTACACCAAGGTCGTGCTCGCGCTCATGACCGGCCGGGACGCCACCGAGGTACTCGACAGCCAGCGCGCCGAGCACCTGCGGCTGATGCGGGTGCTGACCCGGCGCAAGAACGACGGCGACCTCGCCGACGAGCTGATCTGCGACCACGCCCTGTTTCACCTGGAAGCCGACCTGCGCTGGCTGGAACTCACCGCCGCCCGCCTCGACCGGCTCGCCGCCCAGGTTCGCCCGTGACCACGACACCGAGGAATCCCATGGCTGCACGACCGCTGCTCACCGCCGACGACGTCCACCTGAGTTTCGGGGAGACCAAGGCACTGCAGGGCGCTTCGCTACATGTGTACGGAGGTGAGGTGCTCGCCCTGATGGGCCCCTCCGGCTCCGGCAAGTCGACCCTGCTGCACTGCCTCGCCGGCATCCTCACCCCCGAGTCGGGCAGCATCCGGTACGGCGACCGCGACCTGGCGAGAATGTCCGATCCGGAGCGCAGCGCGCTGCGCCGTGGCGAGTTCGGTTTCGTGTTCCAGTTCGGCCAGCTGGTTCCGGAGCTGACCTGTCAGGAGAACGTCGCCCTGCCGCTGCGCCTGGCCGGTACCGGCCGCAAGGACGCGCACCGGCAGGCCGCCGCATGGCTGGAACGGCTGGAGGTGCCCGACGTGGCCGGCAAGCGCCCGGGCCAGGTGTCCGGCGGTCAGGGCCAGCGCGTCGCGGTGGCCCGCGCCCTGGTCAGCCGCCCGAAGGTGATTTTCGCTGACGAGCCGACCGGTGCGCTCGACTCGCTCAACGGCGAACTGGTGATGAAGCTGTTCATCGCGGCCGCCAAGGAGACCGGCGCCGCTGTAGTGCTGGTCACGCACGAGGCGCGCGTCGCGGCGTACTCCGACCGGGAAGCCGTGGTCCGCGACGGCCGGGTCCGCGAACAGGAGCTGGCCCGTTGAGCCGGGGACCGGGCAAGTGGCTGTTCGAGCTGGGACTGGGCGCACGGATGAGTGTGGCCGGCGGCCGGGCCGGCTGGTTCCGGCTCGGGCTGATCGCGATCGGGGTGGGGCTGGGCGTCGCCGTGCTGCTCGGTGCGGCGACCGTGCCGGCCGCCATGTCGGCGAGCAACGCCCGCACCGGCGCCCGTGCGATCGACAACTTCGAGGAGGGGGTGTCGAAGGGCGAGGACACGCTGCTGGTCAGCCACGTCGGCACGACGTACCGGGAACACGCGTTCAGTGGTGAGATGCTGCAGGCGGAGGGTTCACGTCCGCCGCTGCCGCCCGGCGTGACACGGCTCCCGGGGCCGGGCGAGATGGTGGTCTCCCCCGCGCTGCACCGGCTGATGCGTGACCCCGGCAACGCCCTGCTGCGCGAGCGTTGGGACGCCGAGGTGATCGGTGTCATCGGCGACGAGGGCCTGTCCGGCCCGGCCGAGCTGTTCTTCTACCTGGGCACCGACACGCTCTCGGCAGACGACGGTGACATCCGGATCAGCGGGTTCGGCAACGGCACGACCGAGCGGGACGTCGTACCGATCTTCGTCCTGCTCACCCTGGTCGGCATGGTCGTACTGCTGATCCCGGTGATGGTCTTCATGGCGACCGCCGTGCGTTTCGGGGGCCAGTCGCGCGACCGGCGGCTCGCGGCCCTGCGCCTGGTCGGCGCCGACGCCGCGATGACCCGCCGGATAGCCGCCGGTGAGACCCTGGCCGGCGCGGTGCTCGGGCTGCTGATCGGCGGGCTGCTGTGGGTGGGCGAGATCCTGCTGGCCAACCGGTACGGCACCGGTGGACTCAGCTTCTACCTCGCCGACATGCGTCCGGTGCCGCTGCTGGTGGCCGCGATCGTGGTCGGTGTGCCGGTCGTGGCCGTGCTCGTGACCCTGTCGGCGATGCGCCGGGTCGTCGTCGAGCCGCTCGGCGTGACCCGGATGAGTGTCCCGATCCGTCGCCGGCTGTGGTGGCGGCTCCTCCTGCCGGTCGTCGGTCTCGTACTGCTGTGGCCGCTCTACCGGGGCATCGACGAGGAGTCGGCGAACTACGAGTTCCAGGTCGTCGCCGGCATGGCGTTCCTGCTGGTCGGCATCTCGCTGCTGCTGCCGTGGCTGGTCGAGGCGGTGGTCCGGCGGCTCGGTGGCGGCAGCCCGGCGTGGGAGCTCGCGGTACGGCGCCTGCAGTTCGACAGCGGCACCGCGATCCGCTCGGTGTCCGGTATCGCCGTCTCGGTCGCCGGGGTGCTCGCCATGCAGGGCATCGTCACGGGGATCGAATCGCTCTACAACAGGGAGGGGACCACTTCGTCCGTACGATATGGGGTGGAGATCCTTCCCGGGACGGACGTTCCGGAACGGACGTGGGCTGCCGCGCTCGACACCACCGCCGGTGTCCGGGAGCACCAGTCCCTCACGATCGTGCGGAGCGGCGACGACGCCACCCTGCGGATCGGCTCCTGCCGGGTGCTGGAGCAGCTCGCCGCAGTGGGCACGTGCCGGGACGGCGACGTGTTCGCCCTCGACGGCGCCACCGCCGGTACGACGTATTCGCTGGGCGAGCCGGGAGCGTCCTGGACCTCGCCGGCGACCACCCGCACCGTCGCCGGCAAGTCGGACGTCCCCGCCTCCGGTGCGACGCTGCTGGTCACTCCCGCCGCCATCGAAGGGGTGAAGGTCAAGCCGGACAACACGTACTTCTATGTCGACCTCGACCCCGGCGACTCGCTGGCGATCGAGCATCTGCGCAACACCGCCATCGGACTCGACCTGCAGGCCTACCTGTACTCGTACACGAACGACACCGTCCGCGACGCCCTCGCCGGCATGCGCGACGCCCTGCTCGCCGGCTCCGTGGCACTGCTGTTCCTGATCGGCGCCAGCATGATCGTCAACGTCGCCGAGCAGCTGCGGGAACGCCGGAAGGTGCTGGCCGTCCTCGTCGCCTTCGGGACCCGCCGCCGGACCCTGAGCGGGTCGGTGCTGTATCAGGTGGCCATTCCGGTCGCGCTGGGCATGGTCCTGGCTGTCACGGTCGGAACCGTCCTCGCCACGATCCTCATGGTGGCCGTCGACGCACCGCTGACCGTCGACTGGTTCGGCATCGGCACCACCTCCGGGATCGCCGCCCTCGTGGTCCTCGGCACCACGGCGGCCGGGCTGCCCGCCCTGTGGCGGCTCACCCGGCCGGGCAACCTGCGCAACGAATGAGCCACCGGCCGATGGGCTAGTTTGTTGCGGTGAGTCTCCTTGATGACGTGGGTGCCCGTGACGGCTGGCGATGCTGGGTGTGCGACGAGCCGGTCGACGCCGACATGTCGGTGAACGACCCTCGCGGCCCCAGCGTCGACAGCCGCACCGCGGACCGGAAAGCCAAGATCACCGAGCGGCTCGCCCACCGCGCCTGCAACACCCGCAAGGGCGCCGTCAAGGTCGTCATCGCCTGGCCGGAGCGGCTGAACGTGGTGGAACCGGCACCGCTGATCACCGTCGCCGAACGGCTCGAACGCAAGGGAGGCCGTGAGCTGGTCGCCCGATGCCCGAGCCGGCGCGACGCGCAGGAGGCGGCCGACTGGCTCGTCGACCGCTTCTCCCGGCTGGTGCCGGGCCTGCCGGTGACCGCGAGCGTCGACACCGGCGGCGGCCAGTTCCTGGTTGCGCTCTCCACCGGCCGCCGCTGAGGTTCAGCCCGCCGGCCGCGGCGGGTGGCGGCGTATCCTTCGCCCGTGGGGCTGCGGTTCGATACTCGCGAGTCCGATTCGCCGTGGGTCGACATCGTCTGGACGTGCACCAGCGAGCAGGTCACCGCGATGACATCGGTCGCGGGGGCGCGCTGGGGACTGGTGTTCTGGGAGCAGGGCGGCCGGGCCCATGCGGCTGTCACCGGGCCCGAGACCCGGACCAGCACCGCGCCGGTGCCGGAGGGCGCGACCTTCACCGGTATCGAATTCGCCGTGGGGACGTCGCTGCGGATCGTCGCCACACCTTCGCTGGTCGACGGCGGGGTCGAGCTTCCGGGCACCACGAGCCGGACCTTCCGGCTGGACGGGACGCGCTGGGCCACACCGGGTCCCGATGACGCCGAGGCCCTGGTCGGCAGTCTCGTGCGGGCCGGGATCGTGGTGCGGGACCCGCTCGTCGCCGACGTGCTGCGAGGACATCTCCCGGACGTCTCCGGGCGCACCGTCGAGCGCCGGTTCCGGGCCGCCACCGGACTGACCCGAGGGGCGGTCCGGCAGATCGAGCGGGCCCGGACGGCGGCGGAACTGCTGGCCGGCGGGGATCCGGCCGCCGATGTCGTCGCCAAGCTCGACTACTTCGACGAGCCGCACCTGGCCCGCGCGCTGCGCTCCTACGTGGGGCGCACCGCCGGGCAGTTGCGTGACGGGGCCGGCGGTGCGATCGCCCTCGATCTGTGATCAGCGCTTGACGTCGTACACCAGCTTGAGGATGCCGTTCTTGTAGCTTTCCGACTCGCGCAGCGCCAGCATGTACTTGTCCCGGTCGGCCCGGCCGAACAGGCTCTTGCCGGCACCGAGCAGCACCGGGAAGACCAGCAGGTTGTACCGGTCGATCAGTCCGGCGTCGGACAGCCGCCGGGCCAGTTCGGCGCTGCCGTGGATGAAGATCGCGCCGCCCTCGGTCTCCTTGAGCACGGCGACGTCCTCGGTGGAGCGCAGGATCGTGATCGGCCCCCACCCGTCGACGAGCGCGTCGTCGGACAGGCTGCTCGACACCACGTACTTGGGCAGGTCCCTGTAGCCCGCGTGGTCCTCCGACCCGGGCCAGAACGGCGCGAACGCCTCGTAGCTGCGGCGGCCGAACATCAGCGCCGTCGTGTCGGCGAGCTCCTCGCCCTTCAACGACCAGGCCTCCGGTACGAACTCCAGGTCCTGGAACACCCATCCCCCGCCGCGGTGCCCCTCCTGCGGGCCGCCGGGCGAGTCCACGACGCCGTCGAGCGACATGAAACCGGTGTAGACCAGGTCACGCATGATGCTTTCTCCTCCGACTGGGGCGAGGCTGCCGGTGAAAACGTTAGATCACCTCGCTCCCGACGTCTTGGACGGAAACGACATGAGCACGATGAGGATGTCGTGGTCTCCCGGCCGCCATTGGCCCGCGTCGGTCAGCCGGTCGATGAGCTGCCGGATCTGCGCGCAGGTGATGGTGGGGACGTCCGCGCCGGGCGGCAGCCGGACCGCGTCGAGCAGGGCGGTCCACGAGCTGCGGCCGGTCTCCAGGGCGGCGACGATCGAGTAGGGCCGGCCGGGGATCATCCGGTGTTCGTCCTTGCCGCGTCCGTAGGTGTGGCAAAACGAGCGCCGTCTGACCTCGGCCCAGAACAGCGCGAGGCGCCGGTGGTTGCGGGAGCGGTTGCTTTCTCCTGGCGGTGGCGCGGGTTCGGGCGGCCACCTTCCGGCTGGCCTTTGACGTCTCTACCTGGTGACCCGGTCACTGGACCCGACCGGCAAAGGCCGGGAAGACGCCGGAAACACCGTTAGCGAGAAAGTCCCTCCCGCGGCTGTTTGGACTCCTCAAAATGCGGTCGGACACCTGACTCGCATGTTTGCTCGCCGGCAGGTTCCATGCCACCCTCAGTGGTGGGCCGTGTCCTATGACGCGGCCCTCCACTGAGTGCTTGCATCTTCTGATCAGGAGATGCGCCACCGTTGCGTGGGCAGAGTGTTGCATTCCCATTGGCGCACCTCGGCGCCGTTGGCTGTTCCCCAGTTGTAGTCGTCCAGGCACATGTGGTTGAAGTGTCTGTTCATGATCCAGGAGAAGCCACTGCCCGCGTCGACGATCCGCCACAGTTGGGCGTCGTTGCCGTTACAGGTCCACTGGCGGACTTCGGCGCCGTTAGCGGTACCGAAGTTGTAGTTGTCGAGACACTTGCCGCTGTGCCGGTTGACGATGGTGGACCAGCCTCCGGCGGCGGGCCTGATGTCCCACTGCTGGACGGCGGAACCATTGCAGGCCCACTGCCGGACTTCGGCGCCGTCGTTGGTCGCCCAGTTGTAGTCGTCGAGGCACAGGTTGCTGTGCTGGTTGCGGATCGTCCGCGTTTGCGCCGGCGGGGCGGCGGTGGTGTAGCCGGCAGCCACGATGTTGGCCTGCACGGCGTTCTCGGTGGCAGCCGACGGGTAACCGGCCGTCATCGCCCCCTCGTACCATGTGCCGGCACCCCAGGGACTGTTGTCGCCCCCGATGCCGAGGCCGATGGCGCCTTCCTTTCTCATCGGGTTGTAATTGGCGTCGGGACGTGGGCCTTCGTAGATGTTGAGCAGCGAGCCGCTGTTGGCGTTGCCGCCGCGGATGGCCCACTGATTGCCCGAGTTGCCTTTGACGATCGCCGTCAGGAAGCGGTGGCTGAGTGAGGGATTCGTCGTGTTGGTGCCACGGTTGCGGCCGGAGAAGATACCCATTTCCAGGTCGGCCATGATCCATGGACCTGATCCGCCGCCGGCACCCCACCCGCCCCCGAGCCCGAAGTAGATCGTTTCCATGGCGCCGAGGTTGGTGACGGTGACGCTCGGCTCCATGTTGCCGTAGTCGAAGCAACAGCCGTTGTTGTAGTGCGTGCCGTCCAGGACGGAGTAGATGCCTTCCGGCTGGTCACCGACCGGGATCCCGTTCGTCGCGTTGTCCCGGTAGCCCGTCCCTGGAGTGATCATGATGCCGTACGCCTTTTGGCCACCGACCGTGACCGGCGCAGCCGTCGCTGTCGCCAGTCGGTCCCAGCCGCCCGGTTCCGGTCCGGCGAAGGCGCCGCCGGGGGCCTGCGTGAGGTGGTTCCCGCGCGGCGACTGGTCGTAGATGACGGTGATGAGGCACGTCGTGTTCACGCAGAACGCGTCCTGCGCGCCGGCGTTCGCCACTCCGCCGGCGGTCAGAGCCGAGATGTCGCGTAGGGCGTTGTCCGACAGGCGCCGGACCTGGTAGAGCCGGCCTGTATAGGCACCGTAAAGGGCGCGAGTGGTGGAATGCGCCGCGACGCAGGGTGTACCGCCGCTTGCGTAGATGTCACACGGCATGACAGGCGCCGCGTGCGCGGTACCGCTACCACTCGGCACCATGACGATCGTGGCTACCAAGCCGGCGACTGCCAGCATGATTGTGCGCGGCATTCGAGCGGGACTTCTCTTCGACAGCATGTTCTTCCCTTCCGGTGTCCTCCATCGGAACGGCACGGATCGCCACCCGATCAGAAGTTCCATGTGCGCTGGGCGCGTCATTTCTTCGAACGTCACCAGGGGTGCGAGGATCAGGTCGCGTGTTTTTACGGCTGCGGCAGGGCGGTGCCTTCGGCATTGATGCCGCACCTCGGCGCCGCGGGCGACGATTGCGTTGCAACCTTCCAGGAACAGTCGCGGTGTCTGTTGCTGATGGTTCCGCCAGCCGACGCCGGAGTGCTCGGCTCGGTGCCGGGGCTGGCGGACAGCGCGTCGATGTCCATGTTGCCGTAGGTGTCTTTCAGCAGCGCCAGAGGTTCGGCGTGGGCGACCGAGTTCCAGGGCAGCCACAGGCTGACTCCGCCGTATCGCAGGTCGGACAGGCCGATGGCCTCCTCGAGCAGGCCGTCGCGGGCGTAGCCGAGGGGGTTACCCGGATATTGGGTGGTGAGTTTGGCTTCGTTGGCCAGTAGCCGTGCGTACTGCAGGTAGTGCGTGTCGTTCGTGGCGCGGTACAGGCGATAGAAGTCGTAGAGGCTCGCGGAGTGCCAGGTGTCCATGGCCGAGTGTCCGGTGGCGATGAGGCTCTGACCGCGGATCCCGTACTTTGCGTAGGCAGCCCGGCTGGAGGCCACCGGGTAGTTCCATGCGTACGCCCAGGTTTCGGCGAAGTCGCCGGCTCGTTGGGCCGCTTGCAGCCAGCGGGCGTCGCGGGTGTGGTCGTACAGCGAGAGGAACGCCCGCAGGGCGAGGGAAGGGGCTTCCTTGTCGGTCACATTGTTGTTGTCAGGGGTGCCGCCGACATAGGCCGACGGCAGGTGGACGTTCTGCCAGGCGAATTCGCCGGCACGCAGGGCGGCCGCGCGGTATCGGGTGTCGCCGGTGTAGGCAGTCAGTTCCATCAGGAAGGGAACGGCGTTGTGCGTGTTGTATTTGGCCTGGTTGTCCGGTGCCGTTCCGGCGAGGTTGTAGGAGCGGTAGTACGAGCCGTCCGGGTTCTGGTGGGTGACGAGCCAGTCGCCGAAGCGTCGGGCGTAGTTCTCCCATGCGGGGACGGGTGCGCCGCGGTCGCGCATCAGGCGGCAGGCTTTGAGGATGCCTTCCATGCCGTCGGTGGCGATGCGCAGGTAGGTGGGGTAGAAGCTGCGCCATCCCGGCGGGTTGACGTCGTACCAGGTTCTCGGCAGGCCTGACGTTGCTGAGGAGTTGTTCGCCCAGAAGTCGAGGATCTGCCGGCCCTTGGTGACGTTGTCCGGGCGGGTGTTGAGGTAGCCGTCGCGAAGCATCAGGTACGCCGCGGGGATCTGCTGTCCGACGAAGCCCATCTGGTAGCTGACTTCTGTGACCGTCCCGTGAGGCAGATTGACGCTGAACGGCAGCCCTGGCGCCCCGCCCCATGTCGAGGTGTAGGACGCCAGCACGTCCATCGACGAGCGGTAGATCTGCTCGACCGGCACCTTGGTGATCTGAAGGTTCTGTATGTTCCAGTGGTAGCGCCACGCGTCGCGTGCGGCGGCGGCGAAGTCCGCGGTCCGGCCGGTACGAATACCGAACTCGTAGTGCTGGGTGTATCCGGCGGTCACCGGGTTGCTCCGGCGTACCCACGCAGCACCGCGGTTGACGTAGTTCTTCTCGCCCTCCATTCCGGGATAGACGATGGCCAGCTTGGTGGCGGGGACGCGTTGCGCGCCGAGAGCAGCGTAGGTGATACCACCGTTGACCAGCCACGCGGCGGATCCCTCGTCGACCGGCGACGCCGGCCGCGGATTCTGGTGCGTCAGGCTCACGTCGAGGCCACTGCCGGGATCGTGCATCATGACGAACGGCAGGGGCATCCGCATCTCGCGGAAGTACAGATAGTTGTCGTTGAGGTTGCTGGCCAGCGCACCGGCCGGCACGTTGCGGTTGCGGTCGTACCACACGCCGGGCGCCAGGAACTGGTAGTCCTGCAACGGTCGCGGGTTTGCGGCACCGATCGTGAACCGGGAATTGAACCCCTGGTCCGCGGCGGACGCGGTCACGACCGTCACCGTCCGGCTCGCGGAGAAGCCGCCGCCTTGGGCAACGCGGTAACTGTCCCGGATCCGGAACACACTCCCGCCGGGGGTACGCACGTCCCCCGTGCCGACCAACTCGCCGCCCTGCAGGCCCACCGTGGTGTACCGGCCGTTGACGTCGACCGGGTTCGTGCCGCTCTTGATGATCAACTGCAGCGGCAGCGGCTCCGCCAGAACAGCTGCCTTTGTTGTCGCGTCGCGGACGACGACCGGCTGGCCGGTGGCGCCGGAGTTGAGGACGATCTCGTAACCGCCGGACCGCAGCAGATCGCCATCGGCTGCCGCGGCCAGCGGCACCGGCGCTGCGGCCAGCACGATCGCCGCGCCGCCGGTAACAACTGTCAGTCGTCGTAGGCGCTTCCTTCTGGTCGTGATCGTGTCCATGGTTCGGCTTCCTTCCACGTCACGACGGGGCGGTTGACCACGTCGCGCGTCGTTCGGGGATGCACGCCGGGTTCGATCTGTCGCGCGAAGCGACGGCTGGGGTGGACCCGGCGTGTCGAGGAGGATGTGCCGGGCAGCAGGGGCGACGGCGCGGTGTCGCGGGGACCGCTGCCCCTGCTGTGAGCTACCGGGCGGGTGTCAGGAGATGGCCCACTGCTGGGCGTTGTTGTTGGTGCAGGTCCATTGGCGTACCTCTGAGCCGTTGGCGGTGCCGAAGTTGTAGTTGTCCAGGCAGAGTCCGCTGTGGCGGTTGACTATCGTGGAGAAGCCGTTGCCCAGCGGGTTGACCCGCCAGTGCTGTGCGGCCAGACCGTTGCAGGTCCACTGCTGCACAGAGGCGCCGGCCGTGGTGCCCCAGTTCGTGTTGTCCAGGCACAGGCCGCTGTGGCGGTTGGCGATCTGGGAGTAGCCGCCGCCGGCGTCGGTGACCTCCCAGTCCTGTACGGGCAGCTCTGAGCAGGTCCACTGCCGGACCTCAGCACCGGGGGTCGTCACGAAGTTGTAGTCGTCGAGGCACAGGTTGCTGTGCCGGTTACGGATCTCCTTGGCCGGCGGCAGTGTGCCGTTCTCCCCTGAGGGAGCCTGCAGCACCGTCGTGGTGGAGACCGGAACTCCCAGGTTGGGGGTGCCGTCTGCGTTCCACGAGATCTTCTGCACCCGGGTCATGCGGGTCGTGCCGCAGCCCTGACTCGCTGAAGCGTTCGCGTGATAGGCGATCCAGGTCTCGGTGCCGTCGGGCGAGGAGAAGAACGAATGGTGACCCGGTCCGAAGACGTCGGCGGCATCGTTGCGCTGGAAGATCGGGTTCGGGAACTTGAACCAGGAGGCCGCGTTCAAGGGATCACCGCCGCGGTACTCGAGCATGCCGAGCTTATAGTTCGGTCCGTTGCAGTGACTGGCGGAGTACGTCAGGAACGTCCGGCCGTTGCGCTGCAGCAGGAAGCCGCCCTCGTTGACCGCGCCGTCCTGGCGCTCCCAGCCGAGCGTCGGAGTGGAGACCCGGACACCGAACCCGCCGGCAGTCCAAGGGTTCGACATGGGGGCCAGGTACAGCGACTGCAGACCGTCCGGGGCGAATGCCGAGAAGGTCATGTACAGGCCGTTGTTGAGCCGCACCAGGGCGGCATCGATGGCCCAGCCGTTGTTCGGCATCAGATTGACAATGCCCCGGTTGGTGTACGGGCCGAGCGGGTCGCTACCTGCGCTTTCCGCGACATGGGTACGCCGGGCGGCACCGAAGCCCTCCACGGAGTAGTACAGGTACCAGCGGTTGTTGACCATCTCCAGGTGCGGCGCCCACATCGTGTCACCGCCGGTACGAACCACGACTTGTTCCGGGGCGCTGCGCAGCCCGGCGATTGTCGCGGAACGGCGCATCACCACGTCGGACGACCACGTCGTCGCGACGTAGTAGTAGAAGCCGTTGTGGTGGACGAGGGTTGGGTCACCACTGTTCGGCGAGCCCACCACGGGATTGGTGAACGCCGGCCCGGCTGCTGACGCCGGGCTCTGCAGACCGACCAGGGCCACTGAAAGCACGACGGCACCTGTCAGGAACGCCGACCACAGTCGTCGCGTCGCTCGCCGCCAACCTTGGAGAGACATGAACACTCCTCAACTGCTCTGATGCGGCTCCGTGGAACCACATGCACCACTGACTGCGGACTCGGAGCCGGGCCCGCGGGGGCCTTACGGCGGATGTGCCGGACGCTTCTTCCACGTGGAGGCACCGTTGCCACGGCACTGCGGAATGACCTGGTGGCGCCTCGGTGGCCGGCTCCCCCACATCTGCATGGCGTGGCGGCCACCTCACTGCCGGAGGCGATTTCTATGTCGTCCGTGTTACGGCCAAGCCATTCACATGTTCACGCTCACATCCATGATTGTCAACACGTTGGCGCAGCTTCGACTCCGCACTGACGCCGGAGGAGCCTGACTTCGGCGCTTTTAGGCACGTCAGACGCACCTTCCGCGAATCCACTGCGGGATCATGGGCAGTCAGATACCACCGGACGACCACTTCATCGCTACGGTCGAACCCATTGAAGTTATCGCTAACAAAGAAGGGCACACTGATGGAGGCGCCGCTTGCAGTCGGGCCGGCATCTTCGCGGGCCGGTCCGACAGCGCATGGTCCCGCCGCCATCCCTCGCCGAAGCATCGGCATCCGACTCGGGTGGGGCTGCGTGCCACCGAGGGCCCCGTACGGTCAGGTGCCGCCGATCCGACCGCCACTCGATTGGCTTCTACATCGATGTACAAGTCAGGATCTACATCGATGTAGGAACTGTCAACGGCGTTCCGCAACAACCCGGTAACGTCCATGACCTGCCAGTGACAACCGAGGGAGCACGATGGCCACCATGCGCGACGTTGCCGCACGCGCAGGGGTGTCGATCAAGACGGTGTCCAACGTGCTCAACGACTACCCGTACATCAAGGAGTCGACCCGCACGAAGGTCCTGACAGCGATCGATCAACTCGGCTACCGGATGAACATCTCCGCCAGGAATCTCAGGGCCGGCCGCACCGGCATCATCGCCCTCGTCGTTCCCGAACTGAGCCTGCCTTACTTCGCGCAGTTGTCCGACGCCATCATCGAAGCCGCCGCCACCAAGGGCTGGACGGTGATCGTCGAACAGACGGGCGGCGTACGGGAACGCGAACTCGATATGCTGTCCGGAGCACGACGCCACCTCGTCGACGGCGTGATCTTCTCACCCCTTGCGCTCGGACCAGGCGAAACCGACCACCTCCACGTCGATTTCCCTCTGGTCCTGCTCGGCGAGCGAATGTCGAACGGCCCGGTCGACCACGTGACCATCAGCAACGTGGAAGCGGCACGGGCAGCCACCCAGCACTTGCTCGACCTCGGCCGGCATCGCATCGCCGCCATCGGAGCCAACGGGGTCGCCGGAGCCGCGACAACCCGGTTCGACGGCTACCTGGCCGCCGTCGAGTCCGCGGGTCTCGAGAGAGACGACACCTTGATTCCCATGGTCGGACTGTCGTGGCACCGGACCGCGGGTGCAGAGGCGATGCAAGAACTCCTCGACTCCAGCACCCCGATCGATGCGGTCTTCGGTTTCAACGACACTCTCGCCCTGGGCGCCATGCACGTGCTACTTCGCAGCGGCCGGCGCATCCCCGAGGACGTCGCCGTGATCGGCTTCGACAACATCGAGGAAACCAGGTTCTCCATGCCACCCTTGTCGTCCGTGGAACCCGGCCAGAAGCAGATCGCCCGCACCGCGGTGGACCTGTTGGCTGAGAGGATCGGCGGCGGCGGACCCGAGGAATACCGCGAGATATACGCCGACTTCACGATTGAGATACGGGAATCGACGATCGGTGGACGAGAAAACGCATGACGGATCTGCCAGGCGCTCCAGTTCTCCCTTCGAAAGATCCTCCCTGAACTGCGCAACGGTATAGCTGGGTCGTGGGCGCAGAAGGCCTGGACTAGTGACTGAGGCGGGCCCGGTGTGGGCGTCGTCGTCGCCAGCGTGACGGCCACCAGACGCGTTTGGGTTGGTGGCGGGTTGACGGCTTTCCCCATATCCGGATCCCCGGTGCCCCGGCGCACCTCTCGGCTTCTGGCAGCGCGTCGCCGCCCCGAGATCCGCCGAACGACGCTGGGTACCGCACCAGCCCCCGCATCAGGCACCTGGCCCAGTCGGTGGCGAAGCCACCGTACGACCGGGGTGACTTGATGCAGAAGCCGACGACCTAACGGGCCAAGGGCTCGGTGAAGTCGAGGTCGGTACGCGTGCCCTTCACGGTCGAGATCAATCTCAAGAACTCCATGATCACCTTGAGGGCTTCACCCGCTTCATCCGCCTCCACAAAGGCCACTCAAACCACGAAAACCCTGCTCAGTGCCCCGCGGCGCGAGAACGCAATATCGAGCCGGGGATCTACCTGCCGGGCAGATTCGGGGTGCGTATCGAGGACATCGTGACGGTCGCCGGAACCGGCGGCCGCCGCCTCAACAACAGCAGCCGCCGTCTGCGGATCGTCGCGTGAACCAGCCCTTCACCCACTTCAGCGAGCCTCGGCACCCTGGCGGCGGGCTGCCGGCCCTGTGGTGAACTACGCCCACCGGCGAGCCACCAGTCACCCACGCGAGAGGGCCCGGCCCGCAATGTGGTGACTTACCCGCCGACGAGCCGTAAGTCACCGCATGCGCGCACGCCCGCGACGAGCCGTAAGTCACCACATGCGCGCACGCACGCGGCGAGCCGCAAGTCACCACATGCGCGCACGCCCGCGGCGAGCCGCAAGTCACCACGTGCATGGAGGGGTGCTGTTCGGGGCGGATGGCATGCCTCTTGAGAGACGCCGCCGGTGAGCGGGTGGCGTCACCAGGTCATCCTGTGCGCTCCTGCAGTTTCTCCCGTTCCAGCTGAGCGAGTTCGGCCGCCGCCGATTCGTCGCGGGTCAGGTTCTCGCCGGTCCGCGGGTCGAACAGGTGCATCCGCCGGGTGTCGGCCCAGAACTGTCCCTCCTGGTTCTCCCGCAACCGGCTCATCGCGTCGATCTTGACGACCAGCTGGGTACGCAGGGCCTCGCTGTCGAGTTCGGCGGCCAGCTCGGCGAGCTGCTTGGTGACCTCCTCGTCGGCCTCGAACGGGATGTACGCGTACTGCGCGTCCCCCAGCCATTCGGTGACGTCGACCCGGGCCCGGAACTGCGCACCGCGTTCCCGCTTCACCGGGTCGAGCAGGCCGGCGTCCTCGAAGTGGTCCGGCCGCAAGCCCGCGAGCAGCAGCTGCCCGTCGGTGACCTTCCCGGCCGCCGCGGCGGGCACGTCGATCTCCATGAACGGCAGCTTCAGCCGGTCGCCGGCCACCACCGCGGGCAGGAAGTTCATCGGCGGCGATCCGATGAACCCGGCCACGAACATGTTGACCGGCTGTTCGTACAGCTCCCTCGGGGAGGCGACCTGCTGCAGGAAGCCGCGGCGCAGCACCGCGACCCGGTCGCCGAGGGTCATCGCCTCGGTCTGGTCGTGCGTGACGTAGACGGTCGTGGTGCCGAGGCGGCGCTGCATGCGGGAGATCTCGGTACGCATCTGCCCGCGCAGTTTGGCGTCGAGGTTCGACAGCGGTTCGTCGAACAGGAACGCGTTGACGCTGCGCACGATGGCCCGGCCCATCGCGACCCGCTGGCGCTGGCCGCCGGAGAGGTTCGCGGGTTTGCGGTCCAGGTGCTCGTTGAGCTCGAGCATGTTCGCCGCGTCCTGCACGCGCCGGCGTACCTCGTCCTCGGCGATGCCTTTCTGCAGCCGCAGCGGGAAGGCGATGTTCTCGAAGACGGTCAGGTGCGGGTAGAGCGCGTAGTTCTGGAACACCATGGACAGGTTGCGATCGCGCGGCGCCTTCTCGTTGACCCGGTCGCCGCCGATCACCATGTCGCCGGAGGTGATGTCCTCGAGACCGACGATCATGCGCAGCAGTGTCGACTTGCCGCAGCCGGACGGCCCGACCAGGATCATGAACTCGCCGTCGGCGATGTCGAGGCTGACGTCGTTCACTGCTTTGAAGCCGTCGCCGTACTCCTTGACGATGTTGCGCATCTCGATGGCTGCCATGGGAGTTCCTTTCAGCCTTTGACGGCGCCGTTGGTCAGACCGGCCACGATCTTGCGTTGGAACAGGAGCACGAGGACGACCACCGGGATGGTGACCACCACGGCGGCGGCCGCGATCGGCGCGGTCGGCTGCGAGAACTGCGAGGCGCCCTGGAAGAACGCCAGCGCGGCCGGCACCGGGCGGGCCGCCTCGCTGGAGGTCAGCGTGATACCGAAGACGAAGTCGTTCCAGACCGCGAAGAACGTCAGGATCGCCGCGGTGAACACGCCCGGTGCGGCCAGCGGCACGATCACCCGGCGGAACGCCTGCCACGCGGTCGCGCCGTCGACCTGCGCGGCCTGCTCCATCTCCCACGGGATCTCCCGGAAGAAGGCGGCCAGGACGTAGACGGCCAGCGGCAGCGAGTACGACAGGTACGGGATGATCAGCCCGAGCCAGGTGTCGTAGAGCCCGATGGTCCGCCACAGGTTGAACAGCGGCGTGGCGATCGCGATGACCGGGAAGACCGTGATGGCCAGGGCCACCCCGAGCACCAGGCGTTTGCCGGGGAAGTTCAACCGCGAGATGGCGTACGCGGCGAGCGTCGCCAGGATCACCGAGATCGTGGTGGCGATCAGCGCCATCCCGACCGAGTTGCGCAGTGCCGTGGTGAACAGGTCGGACGCGAAGACCGTACGATAGTTCTCCCAGCTCCAGACGGTCGGCAGGAACGAGTTGTTGGTGATGTCGTCGCCCTCCTTGAACGACAGCGACACGATCCACAGCACCGGGATGATCGCGTACGCGATGATCAGGACGGCGCCGACGATCCAGAACACCTGTGTCCGGCGGCTGGCCTTCATCAGCGCTCACCCCTCTGCTGCGACAGGTCGGTCTTGAAGACCTTCACGAACATCACGGCGATGAGTACGACCAGAATCGCCAGGATCACGCTGACCGCGGACCCGAGCCCGACCATGACCCGGCTGATCGTCTGCCGGTAGGCGAGGAAGGACAGGGTCTCGGTGCCCTGCGCCCCGGCGGTCATGATGAAGATGCTGTCGAAGATCCGGAAGGCGTCGAGGGTACGGAACAGCAGCGCCACCATGATCGCGGCCTTCATGTTCGGCAGGATCACCCGTTTCACCCGCTGCCACGCCGTGGCGCCGTCGACCTTGGCGGCTTCCAGGTAGTCGTCGGGAATCTGCGCCAGCCCGGCGAGCAGCAACAGCGACATGAACGGCGTGGTCTTCCAGATCTCGGCGACGCAGACCGTGAACAGCGCCGACCAGGTGCCGCCGAACCAGTCGAAGTCGCCGAGACCGAACAGGCCGTTGACGAAGCCGTAGGTGTTGCTGAACGCGTACGCCCAGGCGTAGGCGGAGACCACCGTGATGATCCCGTACGGCACGAGGATCGCGGTCCGCAGAGCCGTGCGCAGGTAGAGCGCCCGATGCATGACCATGGCCAGTCCGAAGCCGAGCACCAGTTCGGCGGCCACGGTGACCACGGTGATGAACGAGGTGATGCCGAACTGCTGCCAGAACAGTCCGTCGCCGAGGATGGTGACGTAGTTGCCGAGGGCCACGAACTCGCGGCCCCCGGGATCGGTCAGGCGGTAGTCGAACAGCGACAGCCAGACGGCGTTGAGGATCGGGTATCCGGTGACCGCGACCATCACGATGAACGCCGGCCCGGCCAGCAACCAGCCCAGGTTGCGTTCGTGCCGGGCGCGGTCGGTCAGGCGGAGCCGGCGTGGGCGGCGGGCGGTCGCGGGCTCGCGCGGCGGCGCTTCGACAGTGCTCACGGCCGCTCCTAGATCAGTCTCTTGTTGGACAGGACGTCTTCGAGCAGATCGTTGGACTCTCGCGGCGTGTTCTCGGGGGAGAGTGCGTCCGGCGGGTGGAACGCGGTCTGGATCGAGCCGGTGACGTCGCCGTAGTACGGGCTGACGGGCCGGGGCGTGGCCGCGTCGAGTCCCTCGCGGATCTGGTCGGCCATCGGGAACATCTCGCGGATCCCGGGATCGTCGAAGACCGAGGCGAGGGCGGCCGGGTTGCCAGCCTTCTTCATGAACTCCGTCTGGCTCTTTTCCGAGGCGAGGCAGCGGATCGCCTCGACGGCCAGGTCCTGCCGGCCGCTGAACGCGCTGATCGACAGTCCGAGTCCACCGGACGGGGCGGCACTCTCGGTGCCGGCGTCGACCCGCGGGTAGGCGGCCCAGCCGACGTCGTCCTTGAAGTCCGCCGGGAGTGAGCCCTCCTCGATGGAGGTGTCGAAGGCGGCCCACACGTACGGCCAGTTGACCATGAAACCGCCGTCGGGGGCCTGGAACGCGGCCCGGGAGTCCTCCTCGCCGGCGGTGCTGAATCCGGCGGGAGCGGCCGGTGAGACGGCGAGGTCGTGCATGATCCGGGCGGCGGCCGCCCCGGCCTCGGTGTCCAGTCCGCCCTTGACCTCGTCGGCCGGAAGGTTCTCGGAGCCGGGCTGGAGGATGGAGCCGCCGGCCGAGGAGACCAGCGCGTTGACCCACACCATCAGGCTCTCGTTGCGGCGCCCCTGCGCGGCCACGGTCACCCCGGCCCGGGATGCCCCCTCGATCAGCTGGTTCCAGGTGACCGGGCCAGCCGACGGGTCCACCCCGGCCTTCTGCAGGACCGACTTGCGGTACCAGAGCAGCTGGGTGTTGCCGTAGAGCGGCGCCGACCAGAGGGTGTCGCGGAACGTGGACTGCACCAGCGGGCCTTCAAGCACGCCGTTGGAGAACTCCTGCCGTTCCGCGGCGGTGAACGCCCGGAGGAACCCGGCGTTGGCGAACTCGGCCATGAACGGCGGGTCGACGCTGACGATGTCCATCGAACGGTCCTCGGCGGCGAGCCGCCGCAGGAGTTGCTCGCGCCCGCCGGCCGCGGTGTTCGGCAGGCGCTGGATGTTGAACGTGTACGCCCCGCCCGATTCGGCCGAGCAACGGGTGGCCACGTCCTCCTGGGCGGCGTCGGCGATGTAGTAGGTCAGCGTGGTCGATCCGCCGTCATCGCCTCCGCATCCGGACAGGATCGAGGCGACCAGGATGAGTGCGGAGCCGCAGGCCCACCGGCGTGGCTTGTTTTCCAGCACCATGCTGTCCCTTCGTCGATGAAGGTGCATCTGGAACCGCTTGCGGATCTCAGCCTCGATGTGACCTGCATCTCACGTCAAGAGTCACTATGTGCACACTGTCCTATGTGATCTCCCCGGAGACGTCGCGGCTGGCCGGTGGCGTCACCGGCCAGATTTCTTCCAGCGGCTGCCGGCCCGGCGCCCAGGGGCACCCGGCACCAGCCGGATTACCCGCGGGCACTCGGCAGACAGCGGGGTGATCCACGGGCCGGAGCCCCCCACCCGTGGGTCACCCCGCCCCGTTGTCCAGCCATCGCACGAGAACCCCGGCCGGATTGAGCTGCCGGACCGCCACCTCCTCCAACCTGACCAGCAGCTCACCGGGATCGGTACCGCAGACGACCAGGAACACCTCGTCGGCAACGGTGCCCTCCCGGCGCAGCCGGATCAGGGCGGCGACCATGCTCTGGAACGCCCGCGTACGGTCCGGCTCCTGGGACAGGATCCGCCGCGCGTCCTCGAAACAGTCCGCGACGTCGTCGGGCCACTCGGTCGGCTGGTACAGCTCGGCGAGGTCCCGGCACTCCAGGAACTCCCGGGTGCACGCCGCCGCCGACAGCGACATCAGATCGTCGTCGGTGCACAACGCGAACCCCGCCAGATGCTCCCCGGGCCGCCCGTCGATGATCACGGCCAGGGCCTGCCGGGCCGCGTCAGCGACAGCCTCCGCCAACCGATCGTCAGCCACCATGCCCACTCCCCCGCGCGTGATCGGCAAGCCCGTTCCACTGTCGCCCATGATCCGCGAGATGGGGCGGCCCGGCCGGTTCTCGTCGTCGTCATGGCGTTCGAACGCACCGCCACCAGCCGGTCCCGGACAACTCCGGCGCACCGCCATCGATCCGCGGCAGGACTCCCGCTGACCCCTATGACGGGCGGACCTCTATGCAGTACGGGGGCCCGCGCGCCAGTGGCTGAAATGAGGATTCCTCGCGTACGGGCGCGGAGGCAGAATGCTGCGCCATGGACTCGCCATTGACGACCGTCGGGCTCCCCATCGCGCTCGGCATCATCATGCTCGGCCTCGGTCTGGGACTGACCGTGGCCGATTTCCGTCGTGTGGTCGCCTTTCCGAAACCGGCCCTCATCGCGCTGCTGTGTCAGGCGCTGCTGCTGCCCGTACTCTGCTTCGGCATCGTCGTCGCCCTTGATCTTCAACCTGCTCTGGCGGTCGGGATGATGCTGCTCGCGGCATCGCCGGGCGGCACGACGGCGAATCTGTACAGCCACCTGTTCGGTGGGCACGTGGCGCTCAACGTCACCCTCACGGCCGTCAACTCGGTGCTCGCGGTGGTCACTCTGCCGGTCGTGGTGAACCTGTCGGCGTCCTACTTCCTCGAGGGCGCGGGCTCCATCGGGCTGCAGTTCGACAAGGTCGTCCAGGTCTTCGCGATCGTGCTCGTCCCGGTCGCGATCGGCATGGCTCTGCGGGCGCGCTTCCCGCGGCTCGCCGACCGTCTGGGCCGGCCGGTCAAGGTCCTGTCCGTGATCGTGCTGGTCGCGGTCATCGCCGGCACGATCCTGAAGGAGCGCGACAACGTCGTGGACTACATCGTGGCCGTCGGCGTCGCGGTGCTGATCTTCAACGTGGTGAGCCTCGCCATCGGCTACGGCGCGCCACGGCTCGCCGGCGTGGGCCGGCGCGAGTCGATCGCCGCCGGCATGGAGATCGGCATCCACAACAGCACCCTGGCGATCACCATCGCGGTCAGTCCCGCCCTGCTGAACAACACCGAGATGGCCATCCCCGCCGCCGTCTACGGGATCGTCATGTTCTTCACGGCCGCCGCGTTCGGATACCTCGTCACCCGGCACAAGGAGCCCGCACCGGCGGCATGATCCGGATGCACGGGGAAACCGGTGGCCCGACGACCGGCACGCCGGATAGCCTCTGGCCGCACATCCGTTGCGAGGAGGCTGTCATGTACCGGGACTTCGACGCCGAGGCGTCCTTTTGAGCCGACCAGCAAACGCCGCCGGGGGTTCCCTCTAGCGAGACCCAGGTCAAACGCGGCGATCGTACGGTCGGAACCGACACCGAACTGATCGAGAAGCTCGGCGGCAACGACCCCTGCCCGTGCGGTTCCGGGCGGCGGTTTCCGCCGGTGCTGCCGCGCCAAGGGCAAATTCGACGACACCAACGGCCACTACTACGTACGGGACTGACAGTGCCATGGTGCTGGACACGGTGATCGGGTGCCGGCTGGCCGCGGTGACGCGGCCGGCCGTAACAGCTGGGCACGCGGGAGGGCGAGGTGGTCTCGTACGCTGCCCGGCGTGGGTGAATTCGTGGATGTGACGCTGGCCCGGGTGCCGGGCGGGTTCGAGTTCCCGGAACCGCTGCGGCTGCTGTTCGGCTGGGTCGAGGAGCAGGGCTTCGTGGTGACGGGGCACAACGGGGATCTGTACGGGTCGCTGAGTGACGACGCCTCGATCGGCACCTCGATCGAGTTGCGCGGTTTCACCGCCGAGGAGACGTCGTCGTACGCGCGTTCCTGGTTCGACGAGTCGGTGGACGACCCGGGCGCACGGTTGTGGCCGTTCGTGCAGACCGGCGGTGAGGGTTCGATGGCCGCGCTGTGGCTGGACGGCGAGGGCCGGACCAGGATCGTCCACCTCGGTTCGGGCAGTGGTTCGATGCTGACGTGCGTGCTCGCCGACAGCGCGGTGGACTTCCTGCGGCTGCTCGCGATCGGCTACCGGGAGATCTGCTGGAACGAGGAGTTCGGCGCTCCGCCGGAGCCGTTAGACGACGACCACGAGATCGTCAACGCGCCGTACCGGGACTGGCTGCACCGGACGTTCGGTGTCACCGCCCCGGCGACCGCACTGGAGATCGTGCCGGAACCCGCCGAGATGGACGACGAGGACACCACGGACCCGTTCTGTCGCTGGCTCAACAACTACGGGTGACGGGCCGCGGCTCGGCCGGCGCCGCGGAGACCTCACGTCCCGGCTGGGGATCATCCGGGGCTCACCTTTGGCGGGGTGAGGGGGATCCAGACGCGCATGGTGGACGGGCCGCGGCGGGCCCACCGGTGGTACGGATGCAGGGCGATCTCGACCGGGGCGCCGTCGGCGGGCGCCTCACTCAGGGGCCGGTACGGCCAGTCGAGCCGGGCCGGCGGGGTGCTCCGGCAGGTGACGATCACCGAGCCGTCGCGGTCGGCCGGTTCGGTGCCCGGGTCCAGATGCAGCGAGTCGAACGGCACTCCGGCGGGTACGTCGACCGACTCCAGGCAGTAGACGACCGGTCCGCGCTGGACGGCGGCCGCGCCGCGTACCGCATCGATCCGGTCGTCGCCGGCGATCAGCCGGGGCCGGACCGGAAGGTCGAGCACCAGGGTCTCACCGGCCGTGAAACGGCGGCGCAGCTGCACCAGGCCGCGGCTGATGGCCAGGCCGTCGAGGGTGGCGCCGGCCGCCCAGTCCGGCACCCGCAGCGACAGCGTCCACGGGGCGTCCGGCGCGCGGGTGATCCGGATCGCGATCCGGCCGTCCGCCGGATACTCGGTGTCGATCTCCAGCCCGATCGCGCGTCCGTCGGGCAGGCTCGTGTCGATGCTCGCCGCCGCGTACTGGTGGATCTGCACCCCGTCGTCGTCGCTGGTGGCGACGTAGGCGGCCAGGCTCGCGAAGGTACGGGCCAGGTTGGTCGGGCAGCAGGACACGTCGAACCAGGGCGCCCGCAGGTTGGAGGCGGCCCGCGGCACCTGCACGTCGGCCGGTGGTTCGGCGCCGACGGTCCGCTGGTGCAGCGTGTTGGTGTAGAAGAAGCGGGTACCGTCGTCGGCCGGCGAGGTGGCGATGACGTTGAACAGGGTGCGTTCGATCAGGTCGGCGTACCGCAGGTCGCCCTGTGCGAGCAGCAGCCGCCACGCCAGCAGCACCGAGCCGACCCCCGCGCACGTCTCGGAGTAGGAGCGGTCCGGCGGCAGCACGAAGTCGTCGCCGAACGCCTCGTCCTGGTGGCGCGAGCCCATGCCGCCGGTGATGTAGGTGCGCCGGGCGATCGTGTTGCGCCACTGCCGGGTCACCGCCGCGAGCAGTTCGGCGTCGCCGGTCTCGACCGCCACGTCGACGGCCCCGGCAGCCAGGTAGACGGCCCGGACCGCGTGGCCGCGCAACACGTCGGCGTCGCGGACCGGGATGTCGTCCTGAAAGTAGGACCGCCCGAACTCGATGTCGGCGAGCGTCCCGTGACCGTGCCGGTCGACGAACAGTCTCGCCTGGTCCAGGTAGCGGCGCACGCCGGTGAGCCGGTACAGCTCGACGAGCGCGATCTCGATCTCGGCGTGCCCGCAGAACGCCTCGATGCCGCCCGGCCCGAAGACGTCGCAGACGTGGTCGGCGGCCCGGATCGCGGCGGCGAACAGCTCGTCCTCACCGGCGGTGCGGGCCCGGGCGATCCCGGCCTGGATCAGATAGCCGAACGAGTAGAGCTCGTGGCCCCACTCCAGGTCGCTGTATCGCGGTGCCTGGCCCGGCCGTCCGTAGTTGGTGTTGAGGTAGCCGTCGGGCTCCTGCGCGGCCACCACCCGGGCGGCGATCGACCGGAGGCAGCGGTCGGTCTCCTCGTCGCCGGTCCGGCCGTGTTCCCAGGCCAGGGCTTCGAGCAGTTTGTAGACCTCGGTGTCAGCGAACTCCCGGCCGCGGCGGGCGGCGGGCAGGTCCCCGGTCACGGCGGCGTCGAAGTTGCCGAGCCAGCCGGCCTTTTCCAGCCATTGTTCGATGTGGGCCAGCGAGTTGTCGCGGTTCGTCTGCTGGCGGCGCTGCCAGAATCCGTCGCGGAGCCGGACCTCGCGCAGCCCTAGCGGCCGCAGCCGGCCGGTACGCGGGGTCACCGGGGTGCCTCCGCGCGCGATCCAGCCGGCCTCGGTGGACAGTGTCTCGTTTATCGTCATCGATCAGCCCTTGAGTGCGCCGGACATGAAACCACGGACGTAGTGCCGCTGGAGTGCGAGGAACAGGAGGATGCAGGGCAGCGCGAGCACCACCACGCCGGCCTCGGTGGCGCCGTAGTCGACGATCCCCATCACCTGCTGGCGCATGTTCGCCACGGCCAGCGGGAGCGGCAGCTTCGCCGAGTCGCTGATCAGCACGAGCGGGGTGATGAAGTCGTTCCAGGCGGCCAGGAACGCGAACAGGCCGACCGTGATCAGTCCCGGTTTGACCGCCGGCAGCTGGATGTGGAACAGCGCCCGGAAGCTGCCGCAGCCGTCCACCAGCGCCGACTCGGCCAGTTCCTTCGGCACCGCCTCGAACGAGATCCGCATCATGAACGTCGCGAACGGCAGCTGGAACATGGTGAGCACCAGTGACAACCCGATCAGCGAGTCCTGCAGTCCGAGCTGGTTGAGCAGCACGTACAACGGGATCAGCAGGGTCGCGTACGGCACCATCAGGATCGCGAGGGTGACCAGGAAGAGCACGTTGCGCCCGGGGAACCGGAAGTTCGCGAACGCGTAGCCGCCGAACAGCGACACGGCCAGGGTGAGTGCCACCGTCATCACCGAGACGGCGGTCGAGTTGAGCAGGTACTGACCGACGCCGGCCTGGTAGGCGGCCAGCGTCCGGTAGTTGCCGAAGCCCCAGCCGTCGATCTGCGCCGAACCGGGCTGTGGGCTGACCGAGGCGACACTCGCCCAGGCGAGCGGGAACAGGAACAGGATCGCGAGGCCTCCGGCCAGAATCCTCTCGGGTGTACGGAACACGCGTCAGACCTCCCGGTCGCGAAGGCCACGGAACTGCAGGACGTTGACCACCAGCAGCGCCGCCAGCAGGATGATCGACAGGGCGGCGGCCCGGCCCAGGTTGTTACCGCCGAAGAAGGCCATGTTGTAGATCAGCTGGACGACGGTGATCGTGCTGTTGTCCGGCCCGCCCTTGGTGAGCAGGTAGAACTGGTCGAACGCGAGCATCGACCCGGTGAGGCAGAGGATCGTGCACAGCGCCAGCGACGGCCGCAGCAGCGGCAGTGTCACGTACCGGAAAGTCTGCCGGCGCCCGGCCCCGTCGAGACGGGCCGCCTCGTAGACGTCACCGGAGATGCCCTGCAGCCCGACCAGGAGCAGCAGCATGTAGAACCCGGCGAACCGCCACACGATCAGGGCCACGGTGGACCAGAGCGCCGCGTTCGGGGTGCCGAGGAACGAGACGCCGAGAAAGCCGAAAGGGCTGCTCTGCGGCGAGTAGATGGCGTAGAACAGCAGCGAGGCCGAGGCCAGCCCGAGTGCGCTGGGTACCAGGAACGAGGTGCGCAGGAAGCCGTTCCAGCGGCTCGACTCCTGCACGATGAGGGCCAGTGCGAGCGACAGGCCGATCAGGATGGCCGTGGTGACCACGGTGTACTTGACGGTGAAGCCGACCGCCGGCCAGAACAGCCGGTTGTCGGCGACGGCGGTGAAGTTCGCCGGGGCGTTGAGGCTGCGGTTGCCGGTGAACAGTCCCCAGTCGGAGACCGACATCCGCGCCACGATCACGATCGGGACGACGAAGAAGATCAGCACGAACAGGGCGGTCGGGGCGGCGTATGCCCAGCCGGTCAGGGACAGGCCACGGCGGCGAGGGCGGACCGGGCGGCCGGGCGGTGGCTCGACGGTCCGTCCCGGTCGCTCCGGGGCGGTGATGAGCGATGGTGGCACGGGTGGTTCCCTTCCGCCGCGGTGGGGGGGGGGGCCGGGCCCGCCCCCCCCCCCCCCGGCACCCGCCACCCCGCGCCCCCGGGGGTGGCGCGGGCCCCCCCCCCGCCCGGCGCGGCCACGCTCGTACGATCCATCGGTGCACATCGAGTTCACCCACGCCCGGACCCCG
>NZ_JBFAAI010000027.1:0-76784 GCF_040639655.1 Actinoplanes sp. NPDC023801
GAGCCAGCGCACCCTCATCCACGCCGCGCAGCCAAACACCTTCACCCAACAGCTACAAGCGACACACCGTACCGACCTAACAAAGTCCTACTAAGAGGTCTCGTCGGCCTCCGCGTGCAAGATGTCTCCAGTGGCGGATGCGGTGACGGCGATGGGGGCGCCGCAGGTGTTATGGCCGTGGCCGTAGCCGGTGGAGACGAGGACGCGGTTGCCGAGGGTGCGTCCAAGCGAAGTGTCAGTTCGCGATCAGCCATGAAATCGAAGGCAACGTACCGTTCTCGTATCCCCACCGGTTCGACGAGGACTGCCGTTTCCGTCTCGTGCACTTTGGCGCCTGGATGGTGGAGCCCGGGATCCGCACTGAAGCGGAAGGTCAGTGTGCGGCCGTCGGCCGCGAGCGATGCTGCTCGACTCCTGTTGCTGCGCAGTCCCGGCGGCCACCAGGTTCGATCGTGCTCGAATTGCGGATCCATGACGATGAACGGGTGTGCGCCGTCGTCCCGGAATATCATCCACGCCGGGAGAAAGCGCACGCCTCGGTCCGTGACGAATGGCCCGTCACCCCGGATGAGAGGGGCCAGTCGTCGCCCGGGAGGCAGTTCCAGACCCTCGCAGTAGGCCAATGCGTCGGCGAACAAGGAGGGCTGAAGATCCTCCTCGTCATGCAAGGCGGCGCCGAGGTCGGTCAGGTCCGCGCGCCAGTGGGGGTTGGCCCGCAGCCATTCGCCGGTGCTGATACCGGGGAGCACGATGGGGCGGCGTTCATGGTGAACCGGGAAGTCGGCCCATTTCGCCAAGGCCTCCATGACGGCAAGTGAGCGGATCGGCACGCCGGAACCTTACCGGTCAGCTATTTGCGGAGCAGTGACGTCCGCCGCCTTGCCTTCCGCCTGCCGGCGTCGACACCAGGAAGTAGCAAAACAGTCACTACGCCCAGCGGGCCCTTACCGGGCATGGAAACAGATTCCCTGCTGCGGTATTAGAAGCGGTATGGCCGGCTCGCAGCCCGGACATCCGGTGACGTTGGCGCAAGTGCAGATGTGGAGCGAGTGCCTCTTCTCATCACGGCTGATCATCTGGCGGGCCGTCGTGCAGCAATGCTCGATGCGGAGGATGACCATTTGTCCGGAATGACTCAATGCGTCATCAGCGGGCGATCCCGCGCTGAGAGCCGCAGTATCAAGTCGATGAAACTCGGTGCTGCTCAGGCGCGCTTCGTCAAGGATCTGCAAGGTCCTACCCGGAGGCACTCGAGCCGTCGAGCGGAGGGCCGCCGAGTGTAGGGCCGCCGGGCGGTAGGTCGCCGGGTGGAGGGCTGCCGAGTGGAAGGCGGTAGTGTTCCTCGCTGTCGAACCTGAGGGTCACCTCGGGTACGTAGAAGCTGAACGGCTCGGCGTCACCGACGATCGCCCGGGCCGCCCGGGACCGTACCGGCCCGGTGAGGGGTAGGCAGTCGCCGGGGGTGAGGTCGAGGCGGATCTCCTGACGGGTGACGCGGGGATGCCATGCCTGCACCGACAGGGCGCGGTCCTGCGGTACCACGTACTTCACCATGTCCTGGTAGGTGGCGAACGCGGAGCGCCACGGACCGTCCGCCGGGGCCGGGGCGAACGTCAGCAACGCTTCGGCGTCGGGGCCGCTGCCGAGTCCGGGGTCCAGCACGAGCCCGACCGTGGCATCGCCCGCCGCCCCCACGGCGGCGCGGCGCAGCAGGTGCATCGGCAGCGCCTCGCAGAACAGGCGGGCCCCGAGCGCGTGTGCCGGCCGGTCGACGGCTGTCGTGACGAAGTGCACGCCGGCATGTCCGGTGTGCGGATCGACGACGTAGATACGCCAGTTGGTCTGTACGGGTGACGGCAGCAGCTGGCGCAGCCGTCCGAACATCGGCGGGCCGAGATGACCGTGCCGGTAGGTGAGGAAGGTGAAGACGGCCCACTCGCGGCCGGGACCGACCCGCTGCAGTCGCAGGCCCGCGGGTACGAGCGGGAGCAGCCGGGCGGCGGGTACGACGTAGTTGACGTACACCACGTCGGTGATGTCGCTGACCATCGCCGGAACGGGGAACCGCTCGCACGCAGCCCGGGCGGCGCGGCTGTTGGCGAGCGCCTGCAACGGTCTCGCCGGCAGGCCGCCGGGATGAAGCCAGTCGGCGTAGCGGCCGTAGGTGGTCCGTGGCCGGCTTCGGCGCAGCATCAGCTCGGCCGTCGCGGCAAGCCCCACCAGGCCGGCAGCCGCCGCTGTCGTACGTGATCTCACCGCAGGATTGTCCTGCAGAACCGCAAGGCGCAGGACCGGGAACCGTGGCTCAGCCGGCTCCGGGAGTATGCACCGGGACGGTCGGGCCGGCGAGAACGCGGATGCGGGCGAGCAGCGCGGCGGCGAACGGCTGCTGGGCGAAGCGGCCACGACCGCCGCTGTGCCGATGTGCGCGGACCTCGAAGAACAGGCAGGCGCGCAGCACGTCGAGGTCGTCGCCGGGGTCACCGGTGCGTTCCCACTCGTCGTGGACGCGCTGGGCCAGGCCGGGCTGCCCGGTGTGCAGACCGTACCCGTCGTAGGTGTGGGCGAACTCGATGATCTCCTGCTCGCCGGCGTCGGCGGCCGGGACCCGTACCCACTCCATGCCCGGATCCTAGTGCCGGGCGAGGCCGGTGGCCTCGCCCGGCGGCGATTCACTGCGGGCTGCCGCTCCAGACGAAGGTGCGGGCCGGTACGGCCGCCGCGCTCGCGAAGTTCGCGTTGACGGTGGACGCCTCGCGGGCGTTCGGGTTGGGGTTGGTGCAGCTCACCGGCGCGCTGCTGCCGGACATCAGGTCGGCGCACAGGCCCGTCCGCCGGTCCGGCAGGCCGAGCAGGTGGCCGAACTCGTGCGCGGCGATCCGCGGCTTGTAGTAGCCCTGGTTGACGGCCTGGCGACCCATGTACCAGTAGCCGTTACCCAGTGTGCTGGTGTAGGCGCGCGGCCAGCCGTTGTCGGCGTACACCCGGATGTTGGGGGTCCGGCCGGCGGTGACCGGCTGCAGGCGCACGTTGGTGACGCGGCTGTTCCAGATCTGGGCGCCCTGGTCCACGACGGACCGGAACTCCTGTGCCTGGCTGGCGTCGTAGTACAGGATGCGGGGTGCCGCGGTAGCGGGGGCGGCGGTGACCGCTTGCACGCCGCCGAGGGTCAGTACGGCGAAGACGGCCGCCGCGATCTTGCGGATCAGCATGGCTTCCTCCGGGGGACGGGGACAGGGACACCCCATTTCTATCGAGAAGTGTCGATGATTGCGGCATATCGGTTCCGCCCTCTGACGCACGTGATGCCGCGCGGGGGTATTGACATGCGACGAATTGATCAAGCCGGTACGGTGCCCCGGTGGAATCTCAGCATCAGCCTGCCTACTACGCGCCCCCGCCGCAGCAGTCGCAGTGGAACGGCAAGACCAACGGCTTCTCGATCGCGTCGCTGTCCCTCGCCCTGCTCTGCCTCGGCGGCGGCTTCCTCAGCATCGTGTTCGGGATCATCGGTCTGGTGCAGAGCCGCCGCAACGGTGACCGGCGCGGCAAGTTCTACGCGATCGCCGGCCTGACCATCAGCGGACTCGTCCTGGCGGTCATCGTGGGGGCGATCATCGTCGCGGTGGTGCGGGACGCCACCGACGGCCCGGACCGGGACACCGCCGGTGCCATCCGCGGCGAGCGGTCCATCTCGCTGCGCGAGCTGCGCGCCGGTGACTGCGTCAAAGATCTCGAGGGGCAGACCGGCCGGTACGTCGACGCGCTGCCCTGCTCGTCACCGCACAGCAGCGAGGTGGTCGGCGTCTTCGACCTGCCCGCCGGCGCCGCCGACCCCGCCACCGCGGCGGAGGCCGGCTGCGAACTGCGCTTCAAGGAGTACGCCGGTCAGGAACGGCCGGTCGGCGCCCCCTACATCGTCTTCACCGCGCGGATGGAGGAGATCGGCTTCTCCGGCGACCCCGGCGTGCTCTGCTTCGCCCATCAGATCACCGGCACCACCACCGGGACCGTCAAGCGCTAGCCGAACCCCGGTCCCTTGTGGTCACCACTCGGAAGTCGTTAGCCTCGAGCGGGCACGACATCGAGTTTGATCTATGGGGAGCGCGATGCCCTCAGGGGAACCGCCGATCACTCCGGCCCAGCCGTTCACGACGCCGCCCGATCCGTCCCAGGCCCGTGACCTCGAAGACCTCATCGAACACCTGCGGCGGCTGAAGATCTGGGCCGGGGACCCCTCCTACGAGACGATCAAAGGCCGCGTCAACGCCGCCTGGACCAGGGCCGGCCGGCCGGCCGGTGATCTGGTCGGCAAGTCCACCCTTGCGCACTGCTTCCAGTCCGGCCGGCGACGGCTGAACACCGACCTGGTGGTCGCGATCGTCCACGCCCTGCACCCCGACACCGGGTACGTCACCCAGTGGCGCCAGGCGCTGCGGGTCCTCGGCGGGGAGGTCGAGGCGGCGTCCCAGGTCCGGGTCCAGGACAGTCTGCCCCCGGATCTGGCCGGGTTCACCGGCCGCACCGCCGAGCTGGACCGGCTGCGGCAGGCCGCGCGGGACGGTGACGCCGTGGTGATCTCCGCGATCGAGGGGATGGCCGGAGTCGGCAAGACGCAACTCGCGATCCACGCCGGACACCTGTTCCACCGGGATCAGCCGTTCGACCGGGTGCTGTTCGTCAACCTGCGTGGGTTCCATCCCGACCCGGCTCAGCCACCGGCCGACCCGGCCGCCGTCCTCGACGGGTTCCTGCGCCTGCTCGAGGTCCCCGGTCAGCAGATACCGCACGATCTGGACGGCCGTGCCGCGATGTACCGTGACCGGCTCGCCGGCACGCGGACGCTGGTGGTGCTCGACAACGCCGCCAGCGCCGAGCAGGCCGGCATCCTGCTGCCCGCCACACCGGGTTGCCTCGCTCTGGTCACCAGCCGGCGCAACCTCGCCGACCTGCGCCCGGCGACCCATCTCACCGTGGACGTCTTCACCGCCGAGGAGGCCGGGGCGTTCCTGCTGGCCGCGGTGCGCGGAGTTCCGGCCGGCGCGGATCCGCAGGCCGCGGCCCGGATCGCCCGGCGCTGCGGGAACCTGCCCCTGGCGCTCGGTCTGGTCACCGCGCACATCCGTGGCACCCCGGGCTGGACGATGACCGACCACGCCGACCGGCTCGACGAACGCCACCGCGACCACCGGCTGGACACCGGCGTCGAACTCGCCCTGAACCTGTCCTACCAGCACCTGCCGCCGGACGAACAGCGGCTGCTGCGGCTGGCGGCGCTGCACCCGGGTCAGGACTTCGACGCCGGCGCCGCGGCGGCGCTGACCGGCGCCGGCCTCGCCACCACCCGGGCCGGCCTGGATCGCCTGCACGGCGATCGTCTGCTCCAGCAGGCCGCACCGGGCAGGTACTCGTTCCACGACCTGGTCCGCATGTACGCCGTGGTCCGGGCCGGCGACGAGGAACGGCCCACCGAACGTCGTACCGCGCTGACCCGGCTGTTCGACTACTACTCAGCCGCCGCCGCGGCGGCCATGGACACCCTGTATCCCGCGGAGACGCACCGGCGGCCGCGTATCGACGCGGTGAACGTCCTGGTTCCCGCCCTGACCGATCCCGAGGCCGCGCGCACCTGGCTGGACGACGAACGCGCCACCCTGGTGGCCGTGGCCGCCCACACCGCCACACACGGCTGGCCCGCCCATACCGTCCGCCTGGCCACCACCCTGTTCCGCTACCTCGACGGCGGCTACCACACCGACGCCGAAACCATTCATCGCTACGCGTGTCACGCCGCCGCCGACGCCGCGGACGTGGCCGGACAGGCCGAGGCAACGATCAACCTCGGTGCCGCGCACGCCCGTGCGGGCCGGTACGCCCAGGCCTCGGAACATTTCCGGCGGGCGCGGAGCTTGAGCTCGGAGGGTGGTGACCTCGTCGGGCAGGCCCGTGCGCTGATCAATCTCGGCGTCGTCCACGACCGGCAGGGCGGTTACCGTACGGCGACCGACTACTACGAACGCGCCCTGCCCCTGTTCCGCCGGACCGGTGACCACACCGGCGAGGCGAACACGTTGAACAACCTGGGCGTCGCGCAGGAACGGCTGGGACAGTACCGGCCGGCCATCGACTACTACGAACAGGCACTGACCCTGTCCCGGCAGAGGGGCGACCGGACCGGCGAGGCGCAGGCGTTGAGCAATCTCGGCGACGTGGAGGTGCTGCTGGGCCGGTACGGGGAGGCCACCGATCACCTGGAGCAGGCCCTGGCGTTGCACCGGTCGGCCGGCAATCACGACCGGGAGGCCTGGGCCCTGGACAGCCTGGGCGGCCTCCACACCCGGATCGAACAGCCGGAGCGAGCCACCGGGTACTTCCGGCACGCTCTGAACCTCCACCGGGAGACGGGCGACCCGCACGGCGAGGTCTGGGCGTTCAACGGCCTGGGCGAAGCCGCCCACCTCGCCGGCCGGCACGCTGACGCGATCACCCACCACCGCACCGCCCACGCCATGTCCGTCGACATCGGCGACCGTCAGCAGCAGGCGCGCGCCCACACCGGCCTCGCCGACGCCCATCACGCCTCCGGTGACGTCGCCCGCTCCGCCGAGCATTACCGGCGGGCGCTGGCCCTCTACACCGACCTCGGCATGCCGGAGGCCGACCGGATCCGTAACCGCCTGGCCGAGCTGGCCACCGCCGGCGAGACGTCCTGATCGTGCGGTGGTACGAACCCGCCGCCCGTGCCTCCGGCATCGCCGACCGCTGGCTGGCCGCCGCACGCGAGCACCTGCCGGAGGCGATGCCGCGCCGGTTCGGTGACACGGAACCGTTGCGCGGGCGGCTCGACCGCGACGGTGAGGACGGCTTCCGCCGGGCCCACGAGCGGGCCGACTCGCTGCTGCACCTGGCCGGAACCGCACCGATCTACAGCGCCTCGCTGGCGGCGAACCGCCCGCGCTGGTCGGGCCGACCGCCGCGCACTCGCTCAGCGCCGCCGGCCGCGCGGTCTGCGGCGCTCCCTCCGGTGGATGCGGTTCTGAAGGACGACGGCACCGTCCCCGGCCCGCCTCAGTGGGTGGACAGCAGGTGGCTGACCTCGGGCGGGCCGTCGGCCAGATCCAGTGCCCGCTGCTCGACGGCCCGGTCGGCGCCGGTCAGCCGGCCGCCGTGCTGACGCAGGTGCTCGTCCCAGCTGGGCACCACGTACGCCTCGACGAGCCGGCCGGGCCGTTCACCGTCGTGGAACAGGCCCCAGCGTTCGGCGCCGGTACGCAACCGGCTGCGGCGTACGCCCGCCATCGCCTCGACGAACGCCGCCTCCCGTTCGGGCCGGACCCGGTAGGCGGCCAGCACCAGCACCGGACCGCCGTGATCGTCCGGGTCGAGTTCGAGGTGCGGTTCGGGCCAGTAGACGGCCGGGTCCCGGTTCAGGCCACTGGTGTCGCGCAGCGGCCACCAGCGCAACGTCACGACACCGGCCAGCATCAGCGCCGCGGCCGCCAGATGAGCCGGGAACAGGCCCCACACGTCCGAGACGACACCCCAGGCCAGGGCGCCGGCGGCCTGCGCACCGGCGAAGACCATCTGGTAGATCGCGAGACCACGGGCCCGGACCCAGTTCGGCAGGAACAGCTGCATCGCCGCGTTCACACTGGACAGCACCATCACCCAGGCGACACCGGCCGGCAGCAGCGCGACCACCGCGGCGGCCGGTGACCCCGCCGTTCCGAGCACCGCCAGCACCACGGCGAAGAGGACCCCGGAGATCAGCAGCAGCTGGTTCAGCGACCATCGGGCCCGCAGCCGGGGCAGCAGCAACGCACCGGCCACCGCACCCGCACCGACCGCGCCGAGCAGGATGCCGTAACCACCGGAGCCGAGCCCGAGCCCGCGGCTGGCGACCAGCGGCAGCAGCGCCCACAGGGCACTCCCGGGCACCAGGAACAGCCCGGCACGCAACAGGATGCGCCGCACCACCGGCGAATGCCGCACGTAGCGGCCACCGGAACGCACCGCGGCCGCGAACCGCTCCGGCGTGCCGGAGCCGGTCGCCGGAGCCGGATGCCACCGCCACAGCACCAGCGCGAACACCGCGAACGACAGCGTGTTGAAACCGAACACGACACCCGCGCCGGCTCGTGCGATGAGGACACCGGCCACCGCCGGGCCGACCGCCCGTGCCAGGTTCATGCTGATCGCACCGAGTGCCGACGCGGACGCCAGCTGCGGCCGCGGCACCAGGTCCGGGATGATCGACTGCCAGGCCGGCGCGGTCAGCGCCTGCCCGGCACCCAGCACGAAGGTGAGCGTCAGCAGCAGCGTCGGCGGCATCTGCCCGGCGACCGTCAAGGCGGTGAGCAGCGCGCCGGCCGCGGTCAGGAACACCTGGACGGCGATCAGCAGCCGCCGCCGGTCGAAGATGTCGGCCAGCGCGCCGGCCGGCATCGCGAGCAGCACGATCGGCAGCGTGCTCGCGGTCTGCACCACGGCCACCATGGTGTCGGTGCCGGACTCCTCGACGAGCAGCCACTGGGCGCCGACCGTCTGCATCCAGGTACCGATGTTGCTGGCCAGCAGCGCCAGCCACAGAGCACGGAAGGCCGCGACCCGTAGCGGCGCCCACGCGGACGGTGAGGCGGTGGTCGCTGCGGCGTGCACGGTCGGTCCGGCGTTCACCTCACGGAGGTTTCCACGAGATCGCCGCCCTACACGTGACGCCGGCCGCCAGGTGCCGCCGGCATGGTCAGGCCGGACCGCGCCACTCGTCGGCGAGCAGGGCATAGCCGAAGCAGTCGAGCCATTCGCCGGACCGGTGCAGGGAGTCCCGGACGGTGTGGAACTCGCGGCGCATCCCGACGCGTTCCATGAGGCGCCAGGACGGTTCGTTGGCGGCGAAGCAGGTGGCCGTCACACGGTGCAGCCGCAGATCCTCGAAGCAGAGCCGGAGCAGTGCCCGGATGGCCTCGGTGGCGAATCCGTGGCCGGCGTGCCCGGGGTGCAGCACCCATCCCAGTTCGGCTTGCATACCGCGGGCGCGTTCGGCGACCTCCGCCTGGGCCCAGGCGTCCTCGATCTTCACCATGAGGTCGCCGATGACCGCACCGTCGCGTTCGATCACGAGGACCTTGGCGAGATTGTCCGGGGACGCGAACCAGGCCCGGTGCTGGTCCAGGGTGGCGGGGGCGCGGGTGATCCAGCGGCTGACGTCCTCGCGGCGGCGGAACTGCCAGGTGGCGCCGGTGTCGTCCGCGGTTGCCGGCCGCAACGTCAGCCGGTCGGTGTGCAGCGGCCAGGTCAGCGCGGCGAGCCCGGTGGTCGTGGTCATGCCTGCACGTTACGCACGGCGTAGCGGTGCAGCGTCACGCCCTGATCGAAGCAGGCGTGCTCGAGCAGGTCCAGTTCCAGCGGCTCGTCGTGACCGTCGAACAACGGCCGGCCGGCCCCGAGGATGACGGGGTGGGTGAAGAGCAGCAGTTCGTCGAGCAGTCGCGCTCTTAGCAGCGCCGTGGCCAGGGTGGCGCCGCCGACGCCGATGTCACCGTCGGTCCGGGCTCGCAGATCCGCCAGTATGCCGATGGCGTCGTCGGAGTTGACGACCCGCGTGTTGTGCTCCGCGTGGGTACGCGTGCGCGTGACGAGCACCTTGGGCATCGAGGTCCAGATCTCGCCGTACTCGCGCAGGTATCCGGGCAACGAGTCGTCGTCGCGTGCCCCTGGCCAGAACCCCTCCATCGTCTCGTAGACGGTGCGTCCCTGGACCATGAGCGACAGCGCCCGCGCCCGCGCGTTGAACTCCCGGTGCAGCGGCTCCCCGATCCGCATCCACGCGCCGCCGCCCTGCTCACCCGCAACCTGCTCGATCCTGAGGTCGGCGGACACGTTCATCCAGTACACGAAGCGGCCTGTCACGAGCACTCCCCCCGGTGATGGTGGTCCTCGACCACCGCCCCCACCCTAGGAGAAGCGATACGCCGCCGGGTCCCCGGCAGGAACGCCCGGACGCCGGCGCGGTCGCTCAGTGCGGGCGGGCCGCCTACGGCGGGGTGATGCGGATGACGCTGCCGTCGCCGGAGGCACCCAGCAGGAGGGCACCGTCCGGGGCGGTGGCCAGGGCCGCGAACTGGCGGGGCACGCCGGGCAGGCCCTCGGCGAACAGGGCGGGCTGGACCGGGCGGGGCACCGCGACCGGCAGGTCCGCGGCGACGACCCGGGACGGCGGTCCGACCTCGACCAGCCGGCGGCGGCCCGCCTCGACGACGAACAGGCGGCCGCCGCTGAACGTCAGGCCCTGCGGGGTGTGCAGGTCCTCGGCCAGCGCCAGCGGTTTGCCGTCGTCGAGACGGTAGACGGCGCCCCGGTCGGCGTCGGTGACGTGGCAGCGGCCGCCGTCGTCGAGCGCGACGTCGACCGGGCGGCCCAGGCCCTCGGCCACGACCGTTCTCGTGTCGTCGGGCGCGATCGCCAGGACGCGACCGGTGCCGGCCTCGGCGATCAGCAGGGTGCCGTCCGGCCGTACCGCGATGCCCTGGGGTTGATCGAGATTTTCCGCCCTTGTTCGTGAGGCCCCCGTGGCCCGGTCGAACGTCGCGGCCTGCCCGTACTGGGAGGTGAAGTGCAGCAGGTCACCGTCGGCGGCGAGCGCGTGGGCGAACGGCTGGTACATCCCGGCGATCCGGTAGTGGTCGGCGACCGTCACCGTGCCGTCCGCGCCGGCGGTGACGCCGTAGGGCCCGGCGAGGCCGCGCGGCACCACCTCGCGCAGCGTGCCGCCGGGAAGGATCTCGGTGATGCCGCCGGAGGCGAAGCTGGAGACGAACATCCGGCCGCCGGCGTCGAAGGCGGCGTTGTCCAGGCCGGCGATGCCGGTGACGATCTCGGTACGCTCGTCACCGTCGATCCGGACGATCGTGCCCGCCTCGTCGATCGACAGCACGTACAGCACCCCGTCACGGCCGAATCGGACGGCGACCGTCTGCGCGGCCTCGGCCACGAGTTCGGGCGTGCCGCCGTCGGGGCTGATCCGGTAGACCTCGCCCGGGAACATGTGCGGGTAGTAGAGGTACCCGTCCGGGCCGAACTGCATGGCGTTGCCCATCATCAGGCCCTCGGCCAGCACTTTCGTTCCGTCGGTGATCTCCAGCAGGCGCCCGGAGAAGGTCATCTCGTTGACGAAGATCCGGTGGCCGAGCGCGGCGATGCCGTTGGGGTTCTTCAGGCCGTCGGCGGCCACGGTGAACCCGCCGCCCGGTTCCCGTCGCCACACCAGGCCGGGGGCGACGTCGGTGACGTACATCGTCCCGTCGGCGTCGAAGACCAGGTCGTCGGGTGACTGCAGCGGGCTGTCCGGCCCGGCGACCACCTCGGTGCGCCCGGTGCTGACGTCGACCGCGCTGATCCGGCCGGGAAGGTACTCGGCGACGTAGAGGCGCCCGTCCGGGCCGAAGCTGATCCCGTTCGAGCCACGCAGCGGGGTGGGGGCGGTCAGTCGTTCCACAGCACCTTCTCCAGGCTTCCGTCGGTGCGCCATGTGCGCAGCAGCTGGTGGAAGACGATCGGGCCGGGGCCGAAGGAGAAACTCATCGGCAGCGGGTCACCCTCGTTGTTGTAGTAGCCGGGCGTGCATTCGCTCTGGAACCGGAAGGTGTCGTGGGCGTTCGCTTCGATCGTGGCGGCCCAGGCGTCCTCGGCCTCCCGGCTCGGCTCGATCCGCCGGGCGCCGCGCTCGTACGCCGCGCCGACCATCGCACCGATCTGGATCGCCTGCTCGTGGAGGATGTGCACGAAGTTCACGGCGTTCGCGTTGTGCACCGGGCCGAGCTGGAACAGGTTCGGAAAACCATGGGAGAAGAATCCGTGCAGCGTACGGAAGCCACTCGCCCAGTGTTCGAAGATGTTCTGCCCGCCGCGCCCGTGGACCTGCAGCGTCCCGGACAGGACGCCGGAGATGCCGACCTCGAACCCGGTGGCGAAGACGACACAGTCGACCTCGTACCCGGTGTCGCCGACGACCACGGCCGTCTCGGTCATCGCGGTGATGCCGCCGTGGCCGGCCGTGTCGACCAGGGTCACGTTGGGCCGGTTGAACGTCTGCAGGTACTCGTCGCTGAACGTGGGCCGCTTGCACATGTACCGGTACCAGGGTTTCAGCAGCTCGGCGACGGCCGGATCGGTGACCACCTCGTCGATGCGGGCCCGGATGCCGTTCATCGTGGCGAAGTCGGCCAGCTCCAGTTCCTCCTCGGTGAGCGCGGACCGGGTGCCGCTCAGGAACCGGCGCTGGAGTTTCGCCGTCGCGGTCCATCGGTCGTCGATCAGGTCGGTGCCGGCGTGCCCGCCGCTCACGATGGTGAGGAAGTTGTCCATCCGTTCCCGCTGCCAGCCCGGTCGCTGCCCGGCGAGCAGCGACGGGTCGGTGGGCCGGTTGTCGCGGACGTCGACCGTCGACGGGGTGCGCTGGAAGACGTACAGCTGCCGGGCGTCGCGACCCAGGTGCGGCACGACCTGGACGGCCGTGGCCCCGGTGCCGACCACCGCCACCCGCTTGTCGGCGAGTTTGTGCAGGCCGCCGGACTGGTCACCGCCGGTGTAGCCGTAGTCCCAGCGGCTGGTGTGGAAGGTGTGCCCGCGAAACGTCTCGATGCCCGGAATGCCCGGTAGCTTCGCCTGGGTGAGCAGGCCGGACGACAGCACCACGAAACGGGACCGGAAGGCGTCGCCGCGGTCGGTCGTCACGGTCCATTCCGCCGCGTCGTCGTCCCAGCGCAGGTCGACGACCTTGGTGTGGAACAGGGCGTGCTGGTACAGGTCGAACCGTTTCGCGATCGCGACCGCGTGCTGCCGGATCTCCTCACCGGGTGCATACCGCCACTTCGGGACGTAACCGACCTCCTCCAGCAGCGGCATGTACACGGTGGCCTCGATGTCGCAGTGGATGCCGGGGTAGCGGTTCCAGTACCAGGTGCCGCCGAAGTCACCCGCCTCGTCGACCATCCGGATGTCCGGGATCCCGGCCTGCCGCAGCCGGGCGCCGGTCAGCAGGCCGCCGAACCCGCCGCCGACCACCGTCGCCTCGACCCGGCCGGTCACCGGTTCCCGTTCGACCCGCTCGGTGTACGGGTCCTTCGCGTAGTAGCCGAACTCGCCGGTCACCGGCCGGTACTGCCCACCGCCACCTGGCCGGATCCGCCGGTCCCGTTCGGCCCGATACTTCGCTCGGAGGTCGTCGAGCTGGGACGGCGTCAAAGAGGTCGTGGGCACATGACAGCTAAAACATAGTGACAGTCATGAATCAAGCCTCTGGCCGAACACGGACATGGAATTGTCGGTGCGGGGGTGTGGCAGACCGCCGCCTCCCGGACAGGTAGGGGGCATGGACCAACAGGAGAGGTTCCGGGCACTGCACCGGGACACGTTCGCCGACCTGCTGAGATTCGTCGAACGGCGGATCCCGGCGGACGAGGCCGAGGATGTCGTGTCGACCGTCTTCCTCACCGCCTGGCGGCGGTTCGCCGAGATCCCCGCCGACGCCCGGCCGTGGCTGTTCGCGGTGGCCCGGCGGACCATGGCCAACCAGACCCGCGGGTGGCTGCGGCGGCAGGCGCTCGACGTACGGATGGCGGGCGCCGGGTCACACGTGCCGGACGGGTCCGCCGGCGCCGCCGCCCGTATCGATCTGGAACGTGCCTGGCGGAGCCTGAGCCCGGCCGATCGCGAGGTGCTCGCTCTCGTCGCGTTCGACGGCCTCACCTCCGATCAGGCGGCCACCGTCCTGAACTGCCGGCGGTCGACGTTCGCGATGCGGCTCACCCGCGCCCGTAAGCGCCTGCAGGCCGCCCTGGAACCTGCCACCCCCGTCGTACCCGTCAAGGAGCAGCAGTCATGGATGAGCGCATGAACGACCTGGACCGTCTCGCCGTGCTCGACCCGGCCCGCGACCGCGAGCCCGGCGCCATGGAGTGGACCCGCTCGCAGGCGTTCATCGAGCGCACCATGGCCGGTGAGGCCGCCCGGACCGCTTGGCGGCCGGCCCGCCGCTGGCTGATCGCCGGTGCCGGGGCCATGGCGGTCGGTGCTCTCGCGGCGGTCGCGGTGCCGGCGCTGGTGCCGGGCGCCGCCGAGCAGGCCATCGCGTCGTGGACCGCGATGCCGACCGCCCGCACCGGCGACCAGGTGATGCCGCAGGCCCGCACCTGCGCGGCCGGGGAGGTCGGTGGCACGACCACCGCAACCGCGGCCGACGTGCTGCTCGCCGAAGAGCGCGGTGACGCCACCCTGCTGATCATGCGGAAGGGCGACGGCATCGTGGAGTGCCTGCTGGTCGGCGACGACGACCAGGCCGCCTCGATGGGCCTGACCGACACGCCGGCCCCGCCGCTGCCGCCGTCCGGCACGGTCAACCTGGAGACGATGAGCTCCTACGGCGACGGCGACGACCAGTGGTCGAACATCGTCGGTCTGGCCGCCCCCGACGTCACCGCGGTCGAGGTCCGGCTCGACGGCGGCGGGACCGTGCAGGCCAGCGTCAAGGCCGGCTGGTGGGCTGCTTGGTGGCCGGGCGCCGAGGGCGGCGAGGTCGACGCGCTGACCGTCACCGTGCATGCCGGCGACCGCACCACCACCCACCGGCCGTCCGAACTGCCCTGACGTCAGCCCGCCCGCGCCGGGTCGAGCCGCCTCGGCCCGGCGCCGGCGGGTCAGTGGTCGTTGCCGGGACTCCGGATGCCGCGCGCGGCGACCGAGGCGGCGGCCTGGTCGGAGATCTGCCCGGCCATCTCGGGGCGAGCCGCCGACTCGGCGACCCCGAGGCCGGTCTGCGGGTCGTAGCCGGCGATCCGGGTCCGGGCCTCGGCGTCACGGGTGCGGGCCCGGTCCTGGTTTGATGTCGCGTGGCCGAAGGCGGGTTGAGCGACAGCGGGTTCCGGTGGCTGTGGGCGTCGTACGCGGTCAGCGCCTACGGTTCGGCGTTCGGGTTCGGGGCGCTGCCGCTGATCGCGGTACTGGTGCTCGACGCCGGACCGGCCCAGGTGTCGCTGCTCGCGGCGGTCGGACCGGCACTCGGTGCGCTCGTCGCGTTGCCGCTCGGACCGTGGGCTGAGGCGCGCCGTAAACGACCCGTGATGATCGCGATGGATGTCGTACGGTTCGCGGCGCTCATGACGATCCCGGTCACCTACGCCCTCGGGCGGCTGACGTTCGTGCAGCTGCTGTTCGTGGCGGCGGTGGTGGCGGC
Source organism: Actinoplanes sp. NPDC023801 (assembly GCF_040639655.1). Taxonomy (NCBI): domain Bacteria; kingdom Bacillati; phylum Actinomycetota; class Actinomycetes; order Micromonosporales; family Micromonosporaceae; genus Actinoplanes; species Actinoplanes sp. NPDC023801. The sequence continues at coordinate 15,230 of NZ_JBFAAI010000027.1, forward strand.
GGCGCGGATCGCCTTCCAGTCGTCGGCCGGCGCGTACCTCAAGAAGCTGGTCCACCCGTCGGACCTGCTGGTGGCGAACGCCCGGTTCGAGTCGACGAACTGGAGCTCGATCGCGGTCGGCCCGCCTCTGGGCGGTGCGGCGATCGGACTGCTCGGGCCGGTGACGACGGTGGTCGCCGACGCGGTCAGTTACCTGCTGTCAGCGCTGGGTCTCGTCGCGATCCGGGATCGGGAGGAGCCGCCGCGGGCGGTACAGGGCGGAATGCGGATGGGCGACGTGCTCGACGGCTGGCGGCACCTGTTCCGCCATCCGGGGCTTCGGGCGCTCTATCTCAACCAGGTGCTGGTCGCCGGGCTGATCATGGCGACCGAACCGCTGCTGGCCGTGCTGATGCTTGGTGAACTGGGGTTCCCGCCCTGGCAGTACGGGCTCGCCTTCGCCGTACCGTGCCTCGGGGGCCTGATCGGTTCCCGCCTGGCCCGGAGGGTCGTCGCGCGCCACGGCACCCACCGGATCCTGCGGGTTGTGGGGACGCTCCGGGCGGTGTGGCTGATCGGTCTCGCCTTCGTGCAGCCGGGGCCGGCCGGGCTGCTCACGGTGATCGCCGTCGAGCTGGCGATCATCATCAGCATGAGCCTGTTCAACCCGGTGATGGCCACCTACCGGCTGGAGAACACGCCCTCCGGCCGTGCCGTCCGGACGCTGACGGCCTGGTCGATCGGCACCGGCGCCGGCATCGCGCTGCTGAGCGGGCTGGGCGGGCTGCTCGCCGACGTCACGAGCGCACGGACCGGCATCGCCGTCGCCGGGCTGCTCATCCTGCTCAGCCCGGTGCTGCTGACAGGCATCAGGCCACCAGCGCCCAGCGCTGCCGGCGACCGCGAGGCGGGTAGAGCAGGCTGACGGTGGCGAGCGCCCAGCGCATCCGCGGGAGGGCCAGCTCGGGGTGGTCACCGAATTCGGCGGCGACGTCGCCGGCGCAGGCCCGGGTGCCGCCGCGGGTGCGGACGGCGGTGCGGATGGCCTCGTCGGCCACTTCGAGGGTGGGCCGGCTTCCGGTGGCCAGACCGGTGGTGAACAGAGCCTCGGCGCGAGCGGCGGTGAGCATGGTGGTCATCGTGGTTCCTCCTTCAGCGCGACGTTCTCGGATGTGGGCTTGATGCTCCCGGTAATGGGGACCGGCCGGAGGCCTCGAACTCATCGGTGACGCTAATCCGGGAGTATGACGTTTTTCCCCGGCTGTTTCGTACCCCTGTCTCAGCGGCGCTGAGACAGGGGTACGAAACAGCCGACACAGGGGTGAACGTCGCGCCGCGCGGAACGGTTCAGGCCGGCTCGTGCCGGACCGGGAAGTTCACCGAACGGGCGATGAAGCACAGCTGGTGGGCACGCTCGTGCAAGCCGGGGAGCTGGTCCGCCCGGGCGGGGTCGGCCAGCTCCACGCGGGGCCGGAGCACGACCTCGGAGAACTGCCCGCCGCCGTCCGCGGTCTCGACCATGGTCCCGGCCGGGTTGTCGATGTAGCCGGTGACGACCACACCTTCGGTGGCGCACAGGTGCAGGAACCACAGCATGTGGCACTGGGCGAGCGAGGCGACCAGCAGCTCCTCCGGGTTCCACCGGGCCGGGTCGCCACGGAACGCCGGGTCGGAACTGCCCGCGATCGGCGCCTTGCCGCCGGCGGTCACCTCGTGGGCGCGTTCGTAGGATCGGTAGGAGCTGGTCTCCCCGGTCCAGCTCACCGTCACCTCGTAATGGTGCGACCGCGCCATGGCTCCTCCTCGCGACGACGTCAGACGATGTCGAAGTTGGCCATCATGGCCATGTCCTCGTGCTCGAGATTGTGGCAGTGCAGCATGTACCGGCCGCGGTGCCCGGTGAAGTCGACAAGTACCTGGACGGTCTCGTACGGGCGGACGTCGACGGTGTCCTTCCAGCCGCTGTCCGCCGGATCAGGCCCGCTCGCACCGCGCGACAGCACCTGGAAGTGGGCCATGTGCACGTGGACCGGGTGGTGGAAGTCACTGGTGAACCGCCACAGTTCGACCGTGCCGAAACGGGGCGCGCACAGGCTCGCCGCGGGATCGTACGGCTGGTTGTTGATCGTCCATCGCCCCTGGCCGAACCGGAAGTCGAACTGCCGCTCGCTGACCGCCCGCGCCCGGTCGATCGTCTCGACGGAGCCGAGACGGGCCGGCACCGACGAATCGTCGGCGGCCGGGCCGGTGATCACGAACCGCATGACGTCGCTGGTGGGTCCCGCACCGAGGGTATTGGTCACGGTGACCTCGGTGCCGGCCGGCAGCCCGGTGAAGTCGGCGATGACGTCGGCGCGTTCACCCGGCGCGAGCAGCACGTCCTCGCGCGGCAGGGGAGCGGCGAGCAGCCCGGCGTCGCTGCCGATCTGGATGATCGTCCCGGCCGAGAACGACAGCCGGTAACGGCGGGCGTTGGAGCCGTTCACCAGCCGTAGCCGGTGGCGGACCGCGGGTACCTCGGCGCGTGGCCAGGGCGCGCCGTTGACCAGGATGACGTCGCCGAAGATGCCGGCGTGGAACAGGCCGTCGGCGCCCGGGCGGTGCGTGTCGCGCTGCGGGTATTTCAGCGAGCCGTCCGCGGCGAACGAGCGGTCGCAGATCATCAACGGCAGGTCACGGTCGTCCCGGGGCAGCGGCAGCGCGTCCTCCACCTCGTCGGTGACCAGGAACATCCCGGCCAGGCCGCGCCAGACCTGCGGACCGGTGAAGTCCATCCGGTGATCGTGGTACCAGAGCGTCGCGGCCCGCTGCGTCATCGGGTACGTGTAGTCGCGGGTGGTGTGGTGGTGCCGGCCGGTGGCGCTGTGGTGGCCGGGCGGGGCGGGGGAGTAGCCGGCCGGCAGGATCAGGTCGGTGGGGAAGCCGTCCGACTCGGCCGGGGTGACACCGCCGTGCAGGTGTGTCGACGTCGGCACCGGAAGCTCGTTGCGGACCGTGACGACCATCCGCCGTCCCCTGCGGCCGCGGAACGTGGGCCCGGGGAAGACTCCGTCGTACCCCCAGATCGCGGTGGTGACGCCGGGGAGCAGCTCGACGTCCGCGACGCGCTGGGTGACGAGGTAGTGATCGGTGCCGGCGGTGACCCGGACCGGCCGGGCGATCGGGGGGATCGGCAGCGGCGCCCGGAACCGGCCGGGCAGCGGGAGGTCACTGGTCAGCAGCTCGCCGGTGCCGGGGCCGTCGGCGGGCCGGCCGCATCCGGCGGCGGCGGCCGCGGTGGCGCCGGTCAGGGCGAGGACGCCGCGGCGGGACAGCCTCATGCCGCGACCCGCTGCCGGTAACCGAGCGACCACCAGAGGAGACCAGTACTCAGGGCCGTGATCGCCGCGCCGAGCGCGATGTGGACGCCAACGACGCGGGCGAATCCGAGACCGACCTGGATCGCGCACAACCACCACAGCAGGGCGCTGATCAGGATCGGCCACCACGGGCCGCGGGCCGGGCGGAACAGCAGGACGGTGGACCCGCCGAGGAGCATCACGGTCATGACGAGCACCGAGCCGTTGACGCTGTGGGCGTTCAGGTAGCCGATGCGGCCGCTGATGAAGCCGCCCGCGAAGGCGGCCTGCAACAGCACCTGCAGAAGAGTGATCGCCGCGAACAGGCGGACCAGGCTGATCGGCCACCGGCGAGGTTGGTTCCTGGGCACACGAGAAGGCTATTTTCCAGGGAGAACACGCGGATCCGGTGCAGTCCCCGAGGGGCGCCCTAAGTTCTGTCGCCGATCCGGTCGCCCTCCGGTGTACCCGGCCTCGGGGATGACCCCGATCCGGCGGCCCGGCTGAAATGCAGTTCCGGGTCGGTGACGTCACCGGTCCGCAGAAGTTTCACGTCGCCGTGGTAGTCCATCGAGGTCAGCCACGGCATCCGGTCGCCCTGCCGGGGCAACTGGCCGACGGCCCGGCGGATGTATCCGGCGCCGAAGTCGAGGAACGGGCGGGTCGGCATGTCCGGGTCGCGCAGTTCGGGGCGGCACACGTCGTACCCGTGCTCGTCCATGTGTCTCAGCAGACGGCAGAAGTGCTCGCAGAGCAGGCCCACCTTGAGCGTCCAGGACGAGTTGGTGTACCCGATGGCGTAGGCCAGGTTCGGCACACCGGAGAGCATCATGCCCTTGTACGCGACCGTGCCGGCGAGGTTCACCGGGGTGCCGTCGACGGTGATCGGGATGCCGCCGAACGCCTGCACGTTCAGGCCGGTTGCGGTCACGATGACGTCGGCGGCCAGTTCGCGGCCCGACTCCAGCAGCACCCCGGTCTCGGTGAACGTGGCGATCCGGTCGGTGACCACGTCGGCCCGGCCGTGGCGGATCGCCCGGAACAGGTCTCCGTCGGGTACCGCGCACAGTCGCTGGTCCCACGGGTCGTACGGCGGATTGAAGTGCTCGTCGACCGGGAAGCCGGCCGGAAGCTGCCGGGTGTTCACCCAGCGGATCAGTTTGCGGGCGGTGCCGGGGAACCGCTTGCAGAACGACCAGATCGCCTTCTGCTGGGCGATGTTCTTGCGCCGGGTCCAGGCATAGCCGCGTTCCGGGCCGAGATACCTCTTGAGCGCGTTGGCGATCACGTCCCGTTTCGGCACCGGCATGATGTACGTGGGGGTGCGCTGCAGCATCGTCACGTGCGCGGCCGTGTCCGCCATCGCCGGCACCAGGGTCACCGCGGTGGCGCCGCTGCCGATCACCAGGACCCGCCGGCCCGCGATCTCGAGGTCGTCCGGCCAGTGCTGCGGGTGCACGATCGTCCCGCCGAAGCGGTCACGTCCCGGGAAGCCGGGCGTGTAGCCCTCGTCGTAACGGTAGTAGCCGCCCGCGCAGAACAGCCAGCCGGCCGTGTACTCGCGGCCGTCCTCGATCCGTACCGTCCAGCGAGCGTCCGCCGTCGACCAGGACACGCCGACGACTCGGTGGTGGTAGCGGATGTGCTCGTCGAGACCGTTCTCGGTGGCGGTCTCCCGCAGGTACGCCAGGATGCGCGGTGCGTCCGCGATCGACTCCTCGTCGCGCCACGGTTTGAATTCGTACCCGAAGGTGTGCAGATCGGAATCGGACCTGATGCCCGGATAGCGGAACAGATCCCAGGTGCCGCCGGAGGCACCCCGCGCCTCCAGGATGGCGAACGTCTTCCGCGGCAGTTCGGTCCGCAGATAACGCCCGGCACCGATACCGGAGATCCCGGCGCCGACGATCAGGACGTCGAAGTGCTCCCTCATACCGTCATGATCCGTATCACCGGCCACCCGGCGCCAGGGCGGGATGCACCAGAATCATGCGCCGGAAGTGCGAAACGCTGCCCGGCGGGGTGGAATGCCCCGCCGGGCAGCGTCCGTCGTTGATTGTCAGCGCACCCGGTCGAGCAGCTGCTGCCAGCGGCTGCGCGGACGGCGGGACTGCGCGTACTTCCGGCCACCGACCACGCCGGCCACGGCAACGGCCGCGACGGCCAGAGCGGTCGCCGACGACACGACCGGGCGCTTGCGCACGGTCTGGACGGCGGCCGTCTCCTTGGTACGGTCGATCGCCTGCTTCACCCGGTCGCTGCCGCCGGTCGAGATGTTCGGCCGAGCGCCCACGGTGCTGTCATAGGTGGTCATGAGAAACCCTTCGATGGCTTGCAGGACGTACCCCGTCGATGTGCCCACCGATGGCCGGACCTAACCATGGGTGTACCGACAGGGCATCCTTCGGCGGCGGCGCGGGTCGTACCGTCAGAGGGGTGGACAACCGAGCAGAGGTCCGTGACTTCCTCACCACCCGCCGGGCCAAGATCTCGCCCGAGCGGGCCGGCATCCCGGCCGGTGGGCAGCGCCGGGTCAAGGGCCTGCGCCGCAGCGAGGTGGCCGCGCTCGCCGGGATGAGCGTGGAGTACTACGCGAAGCTGGAACGCGGCGCCCTGGCCGGGGTGTCCGCCGGCGTCCTCGACGCGATCGCCCGGGCGCTGCAGCTCGACGAGGCCGAGCGCGCCCACCTGGTGAGCCTGGCCCACGAGGCGAATGGCAGCAACGCGATCCTGAGGCCGGCCCGGCGGCCCCGGCAGTGGACGCTGCGGCCCAGTCTGCGCTGGTCGCTGGACGCCATCACCAGTCCGGCGATCCTGGTCAACAACCGGCAGGACATGCTGGCCGCGAACCACCTGGGCCGGGCCATGTACAGCGACGCCTGTGCCGATCCCTCCGGGGTGCCGAACTTCGCCCGGTTCACCTTCCTGGACAGCGCCGCGCACCGGTTCTACCCGGACTGGTCGCTGGCCGCGGACATGACGGTGGCGAACCTGCGTACCGCGGCCGGCCGGGACCCGCACGACAAGGGCCTGCACGATCTGGTCGGTGAGCTCTCCACGCGCAGTGACGACTTCCGCCGGCGGTGGGGCTCGCACAACGTGCGCACCCACGCCACCGGCACGAAGCACTTCCGGCACCACGTGGCCGGTGATCTCACCCTGGCCTGGGAGAGCCTCGACCTGCGGGCCGAGCCGGGCCTGACGCTGACCGTGTACACCGCCGAGCCGGGCTCGCCGACCGCGCAGGCGCTCGATCTGCTCGCCTCGTGGTCCCTCGCTGATCAGGCTCTGCGGTAGCGCAGCACGACGACCCCGCTGGTCAGCTGAGTGACGTCGACGATCGTGAACCGCTGCGGGTCGAACCCGGTCGCGGCGAGCGGGATGCCGTCGCCGGCGATCACCGGGTTGAGCTTGAGGACCAGTTCATCGACGGCCGGCAGCACCTGCCCGGCCAGATTCCCGCCGCCGGCCAGCCAGATGTCCCGGCCGGGTTGTTCCTTGAGCTTGCGGGCGAAGCCGAGCGGGTCGTCGGCGACGATCTGCACGGCCGGGTCCGGCGGCTCGGTGATCGTCCGGGAGAAGACGACCTGTTCAAGATGGGCGTACGGGCTGGTGATGCCGGCCTGTAGTGCTGGCTCGTAAGTGTTGCGGCCCATCAGCACGGTGTCGAACAGCCTGTTCGGTTCGTCGACGCCCATGGCCGCGCGTACATGCGTCGGCAACGTCTCCGGACAGTGGCCGCGCATGTAGGCCAGGACGTCGTCCGGAACGCCCATGAACTCCCACGAGCCGTCGGGTGCGGCGATGTAGCCGTCGATGGTGGTGGCCACGAAGTACACGATCTTTCGCATCAGATTCCCCTAACCACTATGGGTGTCGTGGTTAAAACTACAACAGCCGTAGTGGTTTCTGCTAGTGTTCGCCTCATGCCGAGGAATCCCGACCGCCGCCGCCTGCTGGCCGACGCCGGACTGCGGGTGCTCGCCGAGCACGGCGCCCGCGGCCTGACCCACCGGGCCGTCGACACCGGGGCGGGCGTCCCGGCCGGCACCGCGTCCAACTACTTCCGCTCCCGCGACGCGCTGCTCGGCGCCCTCGGCGAACGGATCATGGAGCGGTTCGCGCCCGACGAGAAGGTCATCGCCGAGCTCGGCGCCCGGCCACCCGGCCGTGACCTGTTCGTCGACTACCTGCGCTACATCGTCGAGCGCACCACCCGGCAGCCGGACCTGACCAGGGCCCTGATCGAGCTGCGCCTGGAGGCGGCCCGCCGGCCGGGGCTCGCCGCGATCCTCGGCGGCACCCTGCGCCGCGGCTACGCCGAGGACGTGGCCTTCCACGCCGGTACCGGACTGCCCGGCGGGCCGTTCGAAATCGCCCTGCTGCACTACGCGCTGGACGGGTTGCTGCTCGACATGCTGACCACGTCGATCGGCGCACCCGCCGACCCGGACGACGTGGTCGCCGCGTTCGTGGACCGTCTCGTGGTCTGATCCCGGCCACTGCGATCCCGGCCCTTCTGATCCCGGTCCTTTCGATCCCGGTCCAGCAGCATCACCAGCGCCGGCATCAGGACGGTCCGGACCACGAACGTGTCGAGCAGGATCCCGGTGGCCACCGCGATGCCCAGCTGGGTCAGCGCGACCAGCGGCAGGGCCGCCAGCACCAGGAACGTTGCGGCCAGCACCACACCGGCGCTGGTCACCACCCCGCCGGTCGCGTTCGTCGCCCGGCGCATCGCCGTCACCGGGTCGTGCGTCACCCGCTCCTCCCGGTAACGGCGCAGCACGAAGATGCTGTAGTCGACCCCCACGGCCAGGATGAAGACCAGGGCGAACAGCGGGATGCGGGCGTCCAGCCCGGCGAAGCCGAGCACATAGCGGCTCAGCGCCACGGTCACCCCGGCCGCGGACACGGCGGTCAGCAGCACCGCACCCAGCAGGGCGGCGGCCAGCCGCCCACTACGCAGCATCAGACCAGTTCGCGAAGGGTGACCTCCAGCTCGGTCGTGCAGGGACGGGTACGGTCGCCGCGCGGCTCCAGCAGGCCCTGCTCGCCGGCGGCGTACAGCTCGGCCAGTTCCGCGGCCAGACCCGGCGGGATGCCCGCCTCGGTGAGCGCACCGAGCCACGCGGGCCGCGGCAGGGTGATCACCTCGAGTTTCCGGCCGAGCCGGTCGCCCAGCGCCTCGGCCACCTGACGTTCGGTGTAGACCGGTGCCTCCAGGCCGACGACCTCGCTCGCGGCCGGCGGCCGTGTCAGCGCGTGCGCCACGGCGGCCCCGATGTCCCGGGTCGCCACCATCGGCATCGGCACGTCCGCCGACTCACCGAACACCGGGTAGACGCCGGCGCCGGCGGCCGCGCCGAGCAGATCCGCCACCTTCTCCTGGAAGTGCGGGGACCGGATCGCGGTCACCACCGCACCCGTCTCCCGCAGCCGGTTCTCCAGGTGGTGCAGCCAGCGGATCGGCCCGGTGCCGGCGGCCAGGTCCGCGCCGTACGACGACAGCATCACCACATGCGGCACGCCACTGTCGGCGACCGCGCCGGCGATCGTGTCCGCCATCCGCCGATGCGAGGTGTCGTCGCCGTCGGCGTTGGTCGGCAACAGCACGAACGCGCCGCGGCAACCGGTGAACGCGGCTGCCAGCGCGGCCCGGTCGGTGAGGTCGGCGACGACCGCGTCCCGTACCTTGCCGGGGGTGCGCACGACGGCGCGGAACGGCTCGCCCGCCTCGTCCAGGGCCCGTGCGGTGGCTCCGCCGACGTGGCCCGTCACTCCGGTGATCGCGTACATGACGCCTCCTGACGTGTTTCCGATGTACACAGTCAAGTGGCAATCATCGAGACGATCCATGTTCCAGGGACTCGGTTGCATGTCCGGGCGTCTACGATCGACGGTCATGGACCCTCTGGGTGACCTCCTTGACGGAGTACGGGCCCGCACCGCCGCGTTCTGCCAGGCCGTCCTCGACCCGCCGTGGGGGCTGCGGATCGACGATCAGGCGCCGCTGGCTCTTGCCACCCCGCTGCGCGGCCACGCCTGGGTGATCCTCGACGACGGTGAGAAGGTCCTGGTCGAGGCCGGGGGAGTGGCGATCGTCCAGGGTCCCGAGCCGTACACGGTCGCCGACGAACCCTCCACCCCACCCCAGATCTCGGTACGCCCCGGCAACCGCCTGATCGACCTGGACGGGGTGGACATCACCGCCGAGACTCTCCAGCGCACCAACACGAGCCGCCTCTGGCGGCGCACCGGGACAGACCACCCGGACGGGTCGACCATCCTGGCCAGCGGCACCTATCAGGTGTCCAACCTCGTGAGCGGGCGCCTGCTCGCCGCGCTGCCGCGAATCGTCCACGTGCCGCGCGCGCAGATCCACTCGCCGATCATGGAGCTGCTCACCGCCGAGGTGGCCCGGGACGAACCCGGCCAGCAGGTCGTCCTCGACCGCCTCCTCGACCTGGCCCTCATCGCCACGCTCCGCGCCTGGTTCGCCCGCCCCGCCGCCGACCCGCCCGGCTGGTACCGGGCGCACGGCGACCCGCTGATCGGGCCGGCACTACGGCTCGTCCATGACGACCCGGCCCGGCCCTGGACCGTCGCCGGGCTCGCCGCCGCCACCGGCGCCTCCCGGGCCGCGTTCGCCCGGCGCTTCACCGACCTGGTCGGGCGGCCGCCGATGACGTACCTCACCCAGTGGCGTCTCGACCTTGCCGCCGAGGCGCTGCGCAACAGCGACGCCACGGTCAGCGCCATTGCCCGGCAGGTGGGGTACGCCAACGCGTTCGCTCTGACGGTCGCCTTCAAACGTGTGCACGGAACCAGCCCGACCGAATTCCGCCGGGGGCCGTACCCGGCCGGGTCCGGTTAGCGGCCTGAGCCGTACCGGCCAGCCGTGAGTGCTGTATCCGCCGGGCGGAAACAGCGCTGAGCTCCGGCCGGGTGACCAACGATCCTAACCTCCTAGGATGCTGTACGGGGTGTGCGCACGGCGATGCCCCAGCCCTGGGAGAGGGCTGGGGCATCGGTGGATCAGTAGCCGAAGTCCTGGGTGTAGTACGGGGTGCCGTCGGCGGCTTGGACGACGCCGACACCGACGGCCTTCGACTTGCAGTTGAGGATGTTGGCGCGGTGCCCCGGGCTGTTCATCCAGCCGTCGACGACGGCGTCCGCGGTGCGGTAACCCCAGGCGATGTTCTCGGCCGACGGCTGCCGGTAGCCGGTCGCCTTCACCCGGGCCACGAACGTCGAGCTGCCGCTGCCGGTGTGCGAGAACTTCCTGGTCTGCGCCATCCACGCGCTGTGGGTGCGGGCAGCCCGGGTGAGCTGGTCGTTCACCTTGAGAGCGGAGCAGCCGCCCTTGGCACGCTCGACGTTGACCAGGCGGTTGACCTCGGTCTGCAGCGCCTGCTCGGAAGCCTTCGTCGCAGAGGCCTCGGCCGGGGACGCGATCATCGTCATGGCGCCGGCTGCGGCGGGGGCGAGGAGGGCGGCGACGGCGAGGCGGCGAAGAAGCTGGCGCAAGAGCGGACCCTTTCGGAGTACGGGGCCCGCGGTTCCGCGGGCTCACCGTTCCCTTCGGTCCGCCTCGTTCCCCGGTGATCGCCAACTCGGTGCGTGCGGGTGGCGGATCGGTTGCCGCGGATCGGGTGGCGCGACGATCAGGCGAGGAGCGTGACCGAGGCGGACTGACGCCGCGCCGGGCCGGGCGGCAGGAGCAGGAAGGCGAGGATCAGCGTGGCGGACACGCCGAGGCCGATGCGCAGACCCGAGCCGGGCGGCAACTTGACGTAGCGGGCCGTGGCGGGTTCGTAGGCCAGCAGCCACTCGTTGCCCATGACCAGGAAGACCAGGGCCGCAACGGCGGCCATCAGGCCGATCAGCCGGAACACCCGGACGGCAGCCGGCCGCCACGCCGCCGCGCCCGCCATGGCCAGCGCGATCAGCACGGCGGCGAGGAAAATCTGCCACCACGCGTCGACGTCGAGCTCGGTGGGCCCGTCCGGGTCCGGGTAGAAGATGTCGTCGCCGTACCACGGCATCCTCAGCGCCGGCAGCAGGCAGATCACTGCGACAGTCATCAGGATCCGGTAGCCGCCGACCCGCCACGGCCGGGTGCCGGGCCGGACCGGGACCGGGGCGGCACCCGAGACGGCGACACCGAGCAGGACCAGTCCCAGGCCGGCCACGTAGAGCTGGTAACCGGTGGACACCCCGGAGGCGCCCACCAGCACGCCCGACTGCATGGCGCCCTGCCGCAGCAGGACCTCCAGGATCCGGAAAAGCCAGGCCGCCGCTGCCGCCGCCGCGATCACGACGAACGCGAGTTGCGACGCGGGCGGCATCCGCCGGCCCTGCGCGAGACAGAACGCGGCTCCGGCACCGACGACGGCCAGCAGCAGCACCGCGCTCCAGCTCTGAGCCGGCGGCAACTCGGTGAGATAGCGGGGCGGCGGGACCGGCGGCGACCACACCTCCTCCGGCTTCGCGTTCGACCAGGGCAGCACCAGCGACACCAGCGCCAGGACGGCCCCGGTGACGCAGACAACCACCCCTGCCCGCCACGCCGTCACCCCGCCACCATATCGCGACCGGTCTATGCACTGGCTGACGCGCGGCTCGCGCGCGCCGGCCGCGCTTGGTCGAGGAATCCTCAGTTGGCGATGGTCTCGGTGCAGATCGCTTCGGAAGTCGACACCCGGACGGGTCTCCGGGACCACCGCATGAGCCCGGCGGCTGCGCTGTCGGCCGGGACCGGCCGGGTGGCCGCGTGGTGGTCCGCGGGACGGCGTGGTCCGGGCGGCGCGATTCTTCGCGTACCCCCATGGTTGTCAGGGTTTTCGCAGTTTTCCGCGGGGCCGGATGCGGTAACCGTGGGGCATGATCGATGAGGAGATCTGTCCGGCTGATCCGTGGCAGGTTCGGGAGACGCGTCTGGATACGGCGCTGCTGGGGCCGATGGAGTCGGTGTTCGCGCTGACCAACGGTTTCCTGGGGTTGCGCGGAAACCTGGACGAGGGTGAGCCGTTCGAGATCTCGGGGACCTATTTGAACTCGTTCTACGAAGAGCGGCCGCTGCCGTATCCGGAGGGTGGCTACGGCTATCCGGAGCAGGGGCAGACGGTCGTGAACGTGACCGACGGCAAGTTGATCCGGCTGACGGTCGACGACGAGCAGTTCCATGTGGGCCGGGGTGTGCTGCACCGGCACGAGCGGGTGCTGGACATGCGGGCCGGGCTGTTGCGGCGGGAGGTCGACTGGGAGTCGCCGGCCGGGCGCCGGGTGACGGTGCGCAGTGTGCGGCTGGTGTCGTTCACGCAGCGTGCGGTGGCGGCGGTCGCCTACGAGGTGGTGGCGGGCGACGAGCCGGTGCGGGTCACGGTGCAGTCGTGCCTGGCGGCCGACGAGGAGCAGGTGAAGGTTTCCGACGATCCGCGGGTGGCGGCGGCGCTCGGTGACCCGCTGCAGGCGGTGGAGCAGGACAGCGAGCAGCACGGTGCGGTGCTGCTGCACCGGACCCGCCGCAGCGGCCTGCTGCTGGCCGCGGGGATGGATCACATCATCGAGACGGATCAGGATTTCGACGAGGAGACCGACGTCCGGGCCGACTGGGCGAGGACGACGGTGGTCACCGTGCTGCCGCCGGGCGGGCGGTTGCGGATCATCAAATTCCTGGGGTACGGGTGGAGCGCGTCCCGGTCCGTCGACGCGTTGCGCGACCAGGCGGCGGCGGCGTTGAACGGGGCCCGGTATGCCGGGTGGGACGGTCTCGTGGCGGCGCAGCGTGCCTATCTGGACGACTTCTGGGACGCCGCCGACGTGGAGATCGACGGTGATCCGGCGTTGCAGCAGGCCGTGCGGTTCGGGTTGTTCAACGTGCTGCAGGCGGGAGCGCGGGCGGAGGGGCGCCCGATTCCGGGTAAGGGCCTGACCGGGCCGGGCTATGACGGGCACGCGTTCTGGGATTCCGAGGGCTTCGTGCTGCCGCTGCTGATGTACACGATGCCGCGCGCGGCGGCGGACGCGTTGCGGTGGCGGCATGCGATCCTGCCGGACGCCCGGGACCGGGCCCGGACGCTCGGGTTGTCGGGTGCGGCGTTCCCGTGGCGGACCATCGGCGGGCAGGAGTGTTCGGCGTACTGGCCGGCGGGGACGGCCGCGCTGCATCTGAACGCGGTGGTGGCGCGGGCGGTGGACCGATTCCGGCTGGTCACCGGCGAAGACTGGCTGGAGCGGGAGTGCGGCCTGGAGATACTGGTCGAGACGGCCCGGCTGTGGGTGTCGTACGGTCATCACGACGCGGCCGGGAAGTGGCACGTCGACGGGGTGACGGGGCCGGACGAGTACAGCGCGGTCGCCGACGACAACGTGTTCACGAATCTGATGGCGGCGCGCAATCTGCGGGCGGCCGCGGACGCGTGTGCCCGGCACCCGGAGGCGGCGGCCCGGCTGGGTGTGGCGGTCGAGGAGCCGGACGTGTGGCGGGCCTGCGCACACGCGGTGCATGTGCCGTTCGATGAGCGGCTTGGTGTGCATCCGCAGTCGGAGGGGTTCACCCGGTACGCGTCGTGGGACTTCCCGGAGAAACGGCCGGACCAGCCGTTGATGACGCTGGCGCCGTACTTCCAGCTGTATCGGCGGCAGGTGTGCAAGCAGGCCGACCTGGTGCTGGCGATGCACTGGTGCGCCGAGGACTTCACGGCCGAGGAGAAGGCCCGCAACGTCGACTACTACGAGCGGATCACGGTGCGGGACTCGTCGTTGTCGGCGTGCACGCAGGCGGTGATGTGCGCGGAGGTGGGGCATCTGGAGCTGGCTCACGACTACGCGTGGGAGGCGGCCATGGTGGATCTGCGGGACATCAACGGCAACACCCGGGAGGGGTTGCACGTGGCGTCGCTGGCGGGTGCGTGGTCGGCGATCGTCGAGGGGTTCGGCGGGTTGCGGGAACGGGACTCCGGCCCGGGTCCGGTGCTGGCGCCGCGTCTGCCGACCGGGATCGAGCGGCTGCGGTTCCGGTTGCGGCACAGCGGGGTGCGGCTGGTGGTGGAGGCGGACCACGAGACGGTACGGGTGAGCGTGCGCGAGGGCCGGCTGCCGGTCGTGCTGTACGGGGAGGAGGTTGAGGTGATCGCGGAGTCCCCGGTGACGCGGCCGGTGGTGGCGGTGGAGCCGGTTCTGCCGCCGCCGGCGCAGCCACCGGGCTACGCGCCCCGGCGGGGCTGACGGCGGACCGTCGACTACCGTGCTGGTGTGTCGATGCCTGACCGGCTGCGCCTGCACGCCTTCCACCTGGACGAGTTCCGGGTGCGGCTGGGCCGGGTGCGGGTGCTGGCAAAGCGGTTCGAAAAGGATCAGGCCGCCTTCGGGGCACTCTGCGGGTGGATTCTGACCGGGCTGGGCGACCGCCATGTGCGGCATGACGAACTGATCGCCTATGTGGAGGAGACGTTCGTCATCACGGTGCTGGGGCTGCGCCGGGTCGCCGGCGGCGGGCAGAGTCTTGCCGCGTTCGTGGGTACACCCGACGACGGCCCGCGGTCGGCCACCGAGATCATCGACGCGGTGCTGGCGACCGTCGCCGACCGGGAGTGGGTGGAGCCGCTGCTGGCCGGGGCGGCGCCGGTGGCCGAGTTCGCGCTGCCGGTCGACGACGAGGTGGCGGTGCTGCGGGCCGCCGGGCTGGAGGTGGCACTGGTCCGGATCGAGCCGTTGCGGCGGCTGGTGGACGATCTGGCCGGGATGCCGGACGTCGTCGCCGAGCAGGCCGATCTGTGGTCGCTGATGGCCGCCGACCTGCGGGTCATCGGCACGGATCTGCAGCGTTGCCTCGACCATGACTTCGCCGGCCAGACCGGGGCGGACGTACGGGCGTATCTGACGCTGATGGCGAACAACGTGGAGGCGCTACGAGGGCTGGTGGCGACGTGCACGGCGATGACGGTGATCACGAAGGCGGCCGGGGACCTGATTCTGCTGGCCCGTGACATCGTGCGCGGGTTGATCGCCGACGCCGTGCTGCGGGTGACCGGCTGGCTGGCGGATCCGGTGGTCGTGCCGCTCCCGGTGCTGGTGGCCCGGCTGGGCACGGTGGTGGCGACGTCGTGGCGCATCGACGCGTATCTGACGGCGCTGGTCACGAGCATCGCCAACCTGTCCCGCACGGTCGACGGCTAGGCCGCGTTCCGGAGGCCGGCCGGGCTCCGGAACGGCCGGACGGCCTAGCGGCGCGGCAGCGACCGCACGTATTCGCCGGGGGTCATGCCGACGGCGGTGCGGAAGTCGTTGACCAGGTGGGCCTGGTCGGCGTAACCGAGGCGGGCGGCGATCGCGGCGGCCGCACCGCCCGTCGCGAACTGCCGGGCCACCTCCTGCAGGCGGAACCACCGCCGGACCCGGTCCGGGCCGTGACCTATCGTCTCCCGCAGGGCCCGCTGGACGGTCCGTACCGACGGTCCGGCCGGTACCTGGTCGCCGCGATGGAGGGCGGCCACCACCTCGTTCGCCAGCAGAGCGCGGGGGCCCGGCGGGCGCTCGGCGGCCATCGCGGCGATCAGGCCGGTCGCCCGGGCGATGCGCGCGCCGGTGTCCGGGGCGTCGGCGACAGCCCGCATCAGGGTGTGCAGCCGGGCGTCGAGTGCGGGGGTCACCGCGAGCGTCCGGTCGGCGATCATCGCCGGCGTCAGGTCGCTCACCACGGCGAGCCCGGCGGGACGCAGCCGGATCGCGAACACGCTGCCCGATCCGGTGATGTCCCGCGACCAGGCAGTGCTGTGGACGCCGGTCACGACGAGTGCGGCGGGGACCGCACCGGCCTCGACGGTCAGCGTCACCGCCGGATCGGTGATCACACGCTGCTCGATGACCGTACCGTCGGACAGGGCCCATGCCACGGTCCAGAAGTGGTCGACCGCGACGGCGGCTGCCGGGCCGCAGTCGTGGACGGTGGCCTCGTACAGCCGCAGGTTGCCGGGGTGCAGGACGCCCGACCGGTCGGCCTCGCCGAGCATCCGCGACGTGGTCGTCATCGTCTCAGCCTGTCAGCGGTTGTCGCGAATTTCCAAGACCCCGCCGGTACGCCGCGGCGAGGATGCCGTCATGCACAGCACCAACTATGTCGACACGTTCATCGGTGTCGCGGAGGACTGCCCGGTGTCGAGCGCGGTCGTCCCGCCGGAGCGCAGCCCGGCCGGCATCGCGGCGCTCACCTTCCGGATGATCGCGGAGGCGCCGTACCGGTACACGTCCGACGATGTGGTCTTCACGGTCTGGGCCGACCGGCGGGGCGTTCCCGAGGCGGATCTCCCGGCCGCACGGGCCGCGTTCTTCGCCAAGGGGCAGCCGTGCCTGCGGGCGAGCGACCTCGGCAAGCGGTACGGCTGGGGCATTCACGCCGACTCCGAGGGACGCGTCGCGCTGGTGCCGGCCGGCTCGGCGGAGTACGTGACCCTGTCCGCCGGCCGGGCCCCCAGCGGCACCCCGGTGACCGTGACCCGGGCCATGCGCAGCAGGCGGCGCGGTTAGGGCTGCCCGGTGGGCGCCCCGCTCCGCTGTCCCTCACCGCGTTCACGGAATAGGTCATGCGGCCGGCGTACGTCACCGCCTGGCACTGATCCGGGGTGGATAGGCTCGGATCATGCGTGACGGTTGGGTCGACCATGTGATCTGGTGGCAGGTGTATCCGCTCGGGTTCACCGGGGCGGAGCCGGCCGCCGGGCCGGGGCAGGCTGTCAGCCACCGGCTCGGTCACCTCGAGGGGTGGCTGGATCATCTGATCGGGCTGGGCTGCAACGGTCTGGCGCTGGGTCCGGTGTTCGCGTCCGGCACGCACGGCTACGACACGATCGACTACCTGCGTATCGATCCGCGCCTCGGTGACGACGCCGACTTCGACGCGCTGGTGAAGGCGTGCCGGGAGCGCGGGATCCGCCTGCTGCTGGACGGGGTGTTCAATCACGCCGGCCGGGAGTTCGAGCCGGTGCGGCGGGCGCTGGAGGCGGGGTCGGGGGAGTGGGTGCGGTGGAGCGGGGAGTACCCGTACCTGTTCGAGGGCCACGACCGGCTGGTCACGCTGAATCACGAGTCGCCGGTGGTGCGCGACTTCGTGGCCGACGTGATGATCCACTGGCTGGAGCGGGGGGCCGACGGCTGGCGGCTGGACGCGGCCTACGCGGTGGCGCCGGAGTTCTGGGCCGCGGTGCTGCCGAGGGTTCGTGAGCGGTTCCCGGACGCCTGGTTCGTCGGCGAGATGATCCACGGCGACTACCGCGACTACGTGCACCGGTCGGGTCTCGACGCGGTCACCCAGTACGAACTGTGGAAGGCGATCTGGTCGTCGCTGAACGACCGGAACCTGTTCGAGCTGGCCTGGGCCCTGGACCGGCACCGGGACGTGACCGGCGACTTCCTGCCGCTGACGTTCCTGGGCAACCATGACGTCACCCGGATCGCCAGCCGGGTCGCCGATCCGCGGCACGTGGGGCATGCGATGGCGTTGCTGTTCTTCCTGCCGGGGGTGCCGAGCGTCTACTACGGCGACGAGTTCGGGTTCCGGGCGGTCAAGGAGGACCGGCCCGGCGGCGACGACGCGGTGCGCCCGGCGATGCCGCCGGGGCCGGACGGTGTCACCGATTCCGGGTTCACCGCCGTTTACCAGGAGCTGATCGGGGTGCGGCGGCGGCATCCGTGGCTGACGCGGGCCACGATCACCGTCGAAGCGCTGGCCAACGAGCACGTCGTGGTGACGGCGGAGGGCGACGGCCGGATGGCTCTGGCGTTGAATCTGGGTGACGAGCCGTTCCGGCACGCGCTCGGAACCGTCGGTCCGCACGCGTGGGCCTTCTTCGAATGAAGAAGATCCACATGACGTCTTCATAGGTTTCGAACAGGTCGCTCCGATGCTGTGCGGCCATGAAGACCAGCACCACATCACGTCTGTACGCGCTCGACGGCCTCCGGCTGCTGTGCGCGCTGGCCGTGGCACTGTTCCACTATTCGTGCTCGTGGCGGATCGACGGCGTGAACCCGCCGGAACACTTCCTGCCGCAGGCCAGCCACGTGTTCATCTACGGCTTCCTCGGTGTCGAGGTGTTCTTCCTGATCAGCGGTTTCGCGATCGGGATGAGCGCCTGGGACCGGACGCTGCGCGG
Source organism: Actinoplanes sp. NPDC023801 (assembly GCF_040639655.1). Classification (NCBI taxonomy): domain Bacteria; kingdom Bacillati; phylum Actinomycetota; class Actinomycetes; order Micromonosporales; family Micromonosporaceae; genus Actinoplanes; species Actinoplanes sp. NPDC023801. The sequence goes on from NZ_JBFAAI010000027.1 coordinate 33,702, forward strand.
GTTCACGGCGGCCCGGGTGGCGCGGCTCTATCCGGCGTTCTGGGTGTCGGTGCTGCTCACCGCCGCGGTGGTGACCGTGCTACCGGTGACGACCGGGGTGCCGGTGAGTGGCATCCCGGCCCTCGGTGACGTGCTGGTGAACCTGACGATGCTTGCCGAGCCGCTGGAGGTGCCGCTTGTCGACACCGTCTACTGGACGCTCTGGATCGAGCTGCGGTTCTATCTGATGTTCGCGGTGCTGGTGGCGTGGGGTGCGACGTATCGGCGGGTGGCCGGGTTCGCCACCGTGTGGCTGGTCGCCGCGTCCGCCGGACCGCTGCTGCCGGACTGGACCGACGTGGTGATCATGCCGGAGTTCGCGCCGTACTTCGCGATCGGTGTGGCGCTGTGCCTGATGCGCCGGTACGGGCCGACGCCGTGGCTGTGGGCGCTGGTGGCCGGCGGGTGGGCGCTGACCCTGCCGCGGCTGGTGGTGCGGACCGCCGGCCTGCACCCGGGGTTCGCTGTGCCGGTCGCGCCGTCGCTGGTGATCGTGACGGTGGCGGTGGTGGCGCTGACCGTGATCGCGCTCGGCGGCACCGACCGGTGGGACGTTCCGTGGCTGGCGGTCGCGGGCGCCCTCACCTACCCGTTCTACCTGCTGCACCAGCGGATCGGGTACAGCCTGATCCGGACCGGTCACGACGTGACGGGCTGGCCGGTCTGGTTGCTGCTGTCCGGCACGGTCGTGGTGCTGCTGACCGCTGCCTGGTCGGTGCACCGGTTCGTGGAACGGCCGCTGGCGCCGAGGCTGAGACGGCTGGTGGCCGGCAGCCACAGTTCGAAGGTGGTGCCGGCGCCGGCGTCGCTGCGCGCCGACACGTCACCGCCGTGATCGCGGACGATCTGCCGGACGATGGCCAGGCCCAGCCCGCTGCCGCCGGTGCCGCGGCCGCGGGCCGGGTCGGCCCGCCACAGCCGGTCGAAGACCAGTGGCAGGTGCTCGGCGGCGATGCCGGTACCGGTGTCGATGACCTCGACGACGGCCCGGTCGCCGCGGGCCCGGGTCCGCAGCGTGATCGACCCGCCGGACGGGGTGGCCCGCAGCGCGTTGCTGATCAGGTTGCCGACCACCTGCCGGATCCGGTCGGTGTCGGCGTCGGCCATGACGGGGCCGCGGACGTCGACATCCAGGCGTACCCCGGCGGCCTCGGCGGCGGCCCGGTGCGCGGTGCGGGCGGTCTCCACCAGTTCGGCCATGTCGGCCGGCGCCCGGTGGTAGACCAGGGCACCGGCCTCGGCCAGCGCGAGTTCCTGAAGGTCACCGACGATGCGCTGGTTGAGGATCACCTCGTCGTGCAGGGACGCGAACAGTTCGGGTGTCGGTTCGAGCACCCCGTCCTGCAGGGCCTCCAGATAGCCGCGCAGATTACCGAGGGGGGTACGCAACTCGTGCGCCACATCCGCGATGAGCCGCCGCTGATCGTCCTCGGCGGCGCGGACCGACTCGGCCATCTGGTTGAACGCCCGCGCCAGCTCGGCGAGCTCGTCGCGGCCGTCGTCCGGCACCCGTCCGGCCCGGTCGCCGTCGCCCATCCGCCGGGCCGCCGCGGTCAGCGTGCCGATCGGGCGCAGCACCCGCCGGCTGATCAGCAGCGCGGCACCGGTCGTCAGCGCCGCGACCAGCAACGTGATCAGCAGAACCGGGCCGGTGTCGAGCACGCGTACCGGCTCGTCGCCGGCGCCGATGGTCAGCAGCAGGGTGTGCGGGGCGACCTCGGCCGCCGTGACCTGGCGGCGGAACACCTCACGCAGACAGTCGCTCTTCGCCGGCTTGCACCGGGCGGCCTGTTCCCGATCGTCGGCCGGCAGCCACTCGTCGACCGGCGCGGGCCGGCACTCGTCCATCGCGACCGGGTCGTCCGCGATCGGCCGGTGCCGGGGCATGCCGTCCGGGCCGGTGACGATCTGCAGGTCGTGGCCGTAGTCGAGCAGGCAGGCGGCGAGCAGCGTGTCGGTCCGGTAGGCGCCGATCGCGGCGACGGTCGCCGCCCGCCGGTCACCGCCGTCCGGCAGCACCAGTTCCGGCAGCGGGTCGACGAACACCGCGACCGGCCCCGGCGGCCGGGCGGCACGGCGGTCCAGGTGGTCGGTGTCGGCGACCACCTCACCGAACGGGTCGACGAGCCGGATCCGCTGCCCGGTCTGCTGCCGCAGCCACTGCAGCGTCCCGTCGACGCCGCGCCAGCTGCCGTTGCGCAACGCATGTTCCCGAAGCCGGCCCTGGATCAGTTCGGTGGTCTCCCGCGACGCCGACGCGGCGTCGGTGACCTGATCGCGGGCCTGCCACCAGGTCAGAGCCACGGTGCCACCGATCGCGGCGAGCGCCACCAGCGCGATCAGCAGGAACACCCGCACCTTGAAACTCACGAGCGGTCTGCGCCTTTCCCGGCATTCGCTCCCGGTCCTTGCTTCGCGGCGGTGCCGTCGAGCATGCCCGCCAGGCGGTAGCCGCGGCCGTAGACGGTCTGCACCCAGCGGGGACGGTCCGGGTCGTCGCCGAGTTTGCGGCGCAGGTTCATCACGTGCGCGTCGACGGTGCGTTCCAGCACGTACCGGTCGAAGCCGAAGGCCTTCTCCAGGATCTCGCCGCGGGTGAACGCCCGGCCGGGCGCCCCGGCCAGCACCTCGAGGATGCCGAACTCCTTGGCGGTCAGCACGATCGGCCGGCCGGCGATCCGGGCCTCGAACCGGCCGGTGTCGACCTCCAGGTTACCGACGCTCAGGACCGGCTGGTCACGGTCGCGCAATGCCCCCGAGCGGCGCAGCAGCGCCCGCACCCGGGCGGCGAGTTCGCGGGGGCTGTACGGCTTGGTCAGGTAGTCGTCGGCGCCGGCATCCAAGCCGCGCAGGATGTCGTCCTCGCCGGCGCGGGCGGTCAGCATCAGGATCGGCACGTCGGAGTCGGCGCGCAGCACCCGGCACACCGTGACCCCGTCCAGTGACGGCATCATGACGTCCAGCACCACCAGATCGGGGCGGTGCTCCCGGCAGCGTTCCAGCACGGCCGGGCCGTCCGCGACACAGGTCACCCGGTGACCCTCGCGGCGCAGGTACGCCCCGGCCAGGTCGGCGTGTTTCCGGTTGTCCTCGGCGATCAGAATCTCGGTCGGCACGGAGCCGATCGAAACACCGGCCGGCGACCCGTGGGACGGGTCACCGGCCGGTGCGGCACATTATGGGGATCAGGACAGGTCGAAGCGGTCCAGCTCGGTGACCTTCGTCCAGGCGGCCACGAAGTCGTGGACGAACTTCTCCCGGGCGTCGGCGCTGGCGTACACCTCGGACAGGGCCCGCAGCTGCGAGTTCGACCCGAAGATCAGGTCGACCGCGGTGGCGGTCCACTTCACCTGGTCGGTGGCGAGATCGCGGATCTCGTACACGTGCTCGGAGTCCTTCGACGCCGTCCACCGCGTCCCGGGGGACAGCAGGTTGGCGAAGAAGTCGTTGCTGAGCACGCCGGGCCGGTCGGTGAGCACACCGTGCTCACCGCCGGTCAGTACCCGCAGTCCGCCGACCAGCACCGTCATCTCCGGGGCGGTCAGGTTCAGCATGTACGCCCGGTCGACGAGCAGGATCTCCGGCTGGGTCTTCTCGCCCGGCCGCAGGTAGTTGCGGAAGCCGTCGGCGCGCGGCTCCAGCACCTTGAACGACTCGACGTCGGTCTGCTCCTGGGAGGCGTCGGTGCGGCCCGGGTGGAACGGCACCGTCACCGGCACACCGGCGTCGGCGGCGGCCTTCTCCACGGCGACGTTACCGGCCAGCACGATCAGGTCGGCCAGCGAGATCTTCGCGGTGCCGGAGGCGTTGAAGTCCCGCTGGATCTTCTCCAGCGCGTCGATCACCGAGATGACCGGCTGGTTGACCTCCCAGCTGCGCTGCGGCTCCAGACGGATCCGGGCGCCGTTCGCGCCGCCGCGCTTGTCGGTGGCACGGAACGTCGACACCGACGCCCACGCGGCCTGCACCAGCTGCGCCGTCGACAGGCCCGACTCCAGGATCTTCCGCTTCAGCACACCGATCTCGTCGGCGCCGACCAGCTCGTGGTCGACGGCCGGAACCGGGTCCTGCCACAGCTGCGCCTCCGGCACCCACGGGCCGAGGAACCGGCTGACCGGGCCCATGTCACGGTGCAGCAGCTTGTACCAGGCCTTCGCGAACGCCAGGGCGAACTCGTCGGGGTTGGCCAGGAAACGACGGGAGATCTTCTCGTACGCCGGGTCGACGCGCAGCGCCAGGTCGGTCGTGAGCATCGTCGGCTTGTGCTTCTTCGCCGGGTCGTGGGCGTCCGGGATGATCGCCTCGGCGTCCTTGGCGACCCACTGCTTCGCGCCGCCCGGGCTGGTGGTGAGCTCCCACTCGTACCCGAAAAGGATCTCGAAGAAGCGGTTGCTCCACTGGGTCGGCTTGTCGGTCCAGGTGACCTCCAGACCGCTGGTGATCGTGTCCGGGCCCTTGCCGGTGCCGTGCGTGCTCAGCCAGCCCAGGCCCTGCGTCTCCAGCGGCGCGCCCTCCGGCTCCGGGCCGACGTGGTCGGTGGCGACGGCCGCGCCGTGGGTCTTGCCGAACGTGTGACCGCCGGCGATCAGCGCCACGGTCTCCTCGTCGTTCATCGCCATCCGGGCGAACGTCTCCCGGATGAAGTGCGCCGCGGCCAGCGGGTCGGCGTTGCCGCGCGGGCCCTCCGGGTTGACGTAGATCAGGCCCATCTCGGTGGCGCCGACACCCTCGGACATCGTCTGCTCCGAGACGTAGCGCTCGTCGCCGAGCCAGGTGTCCTCCGGGCCCCAGAAGATCTCCTCCGGCTCCCACACGTCCTCGCGGCCGAAGCCGAACCCGAACGTCTTGAAGCCCATCGACTCGAGGGCCACGTTGCCGGCCAGCACCAGCAGGTCGGCCCAGGACAGCTGCTGGCCGTACTTGGCCTTCACCGGCCACAGCAGCCGCCGCGCCTTGTCCAGGTTCGCGTTGTCCGGCCAGCTGTTGAGCGGGGCGAACCGCTGCCCGCCGTCCCCGGCGCCGCCCCGGCCGTCCTGGATGCGGTACGTGCCGGCGGCGTGCCAGCTGAGCCGGATCATCAGGCCGCCGTAGTGCCCGAAGTCGGCCGGCCACCAGTCCTGCGAGGTGGTCAGCACCTCGACGATGTCACGCTTGACCGCCTCCACGTCGAGCTTGGCGAACTCCTTGGCGTAGGAGAAGTCCGGCCCGAGCGGGTTGCCCTTCGACGAGTGGGCGTGCAGGACCGACAGGTCCAGCTGGTTGGGCCACCAGTCCCGGGTGGTGCGCGGACGCCCGCCGGTCTTGGGCTCAGGGGACGGGATGCCCGGGTTCTCGCTCTCGCTGCCGCCGTGCGCGGTCACCGAGTCGTGGGCGACCGGGCATTTGCCGTTGGTGTAGTCCTGGGCGTCGCTCATCAAGTTCCTTCCGAACGTTTGGTCACGCAAGCGGGGCAGAAGCCCCAATAGACGACCTCCGCCTCGTCGATCACGAATCCGTGATCGTCGGACGCGGTGAGACAGGGGGCATTCCCGGCCGAGCAGTCGACATCGGCGATCGCACCGCAGGAGCGGCAGACGACATGATGGTGGTTGTCGCGTACCCGCATCTCGTAACGGGCGGTCGCACCGGCAGGCTGGATGCGGCGCACCAGCCCGGCGTCGGTGAGAGCACGCAGCACATCGTAGACCGCCTGATGGGAAACGGTCGGGAGTTCCTCGCGCACCAGCGTGATCACCGTATCGGTGTCGACGTGCGGGTGATCACCCAGCGCACCCATGACCGCAAGCCGGGGTCTGGTCACGCGCAACGAGACCGCCCGGAGCCGAGCCTCGAAGTCGGACGTCATGCCCCGACCATAACCCGCTTTTCTGGAATCGTTCCACTTTTGCGGACGCTGATCACACTCCGCGTCGCCGGTGGTGCGGGGAAGCCTGCGTCAGCGGTCGGTCAGGCGCGGCGCCTCGTCGGTGCGGTCCAGCTGGTTGGCCACGTGCTGGCCGAGGGCGCTGCGGTAGTGCATGGCCAGGCCGCCGAGCTGTTCGACCTCCTCCAGCAGCCGCGCGCGCCGGTCGTCCAGGCCTGCCATCGCCTCGGCGTGCCGCCGTCGGGCCGCGCCCTCGATGTCGGCGGCTCTCGCGCGGGCTTCGGCGGCGAGCCGGTCGGCCTGTTCCTCGGCCGTGGTGATGATCTGCTCGGCCTCGCGGCGGGCGTCGTCGAGGTGCCCGTCGGCGGTGCGCTGGGCCATCGCCAGAACCCGCAGGTGACGGTCGTCGCCGCCGCCCGGTGCCGCATCGGTGCGGCGGGCCCGTTCCAACTGGGCGGCCATCTCGCGGGCGTGCTGCTCGGCCCGGTCCCGGGCGTCCTCGAGCTGCCGCAGCCGGGCGGCCAGTTCCCGCAGTTCGTCAGGGTCGTCGCCGGCGCCGATGTGGTTCTTCAAGGCGTCGTTCTCGGCCATCAGCCGGCCCAGTTCGCGTTCCACCTCGTCAAGGAACGCGTCGACCTCCTCCTCGCCGTAGCCGCCGTGGCCGAGGGCGGGCTTGGTGAACGAGACGTTGTGAACGTCAGCAGGGGTGAGCGGCATGCTGCTCCCTAAGAATGCCGTCGCGAGCCGCACACGTTACGCCGTTTCGTGGCCGCCTCACCACCATCGTGACGGCACTTTTACGCACCACGCGAATGCCGCCGTGACCCCGGCCGTACCTCAGCGACTTTTCGGCGCCGCGATCACCTGTCCGGGGTACGGCCGGCGGGTCAGGCCAGGAAGATCGCCGCGGTGAGCATGGCGAGGACTGAGGCCACCGTCGACAGCATCACCACGTCACGGGCCAGCGTCTCGGATTCGCGGTAGCGCAGCGCGAACACGAACACGTTCTGAGCCGTCGGCAGCGCCGAGGTCACCACGGCGGCGAACAGCGCACCATCGGACAGGCCGATCAGGAACCGCCCGATCAGGTACGCCAGGAGCGGCTGGACGACGATCTTCAGGATGACCGCCAGGTAACGGTCCGGCGACTCGGGCCCGGGCCGCAACGGGCGGGCGCCGGGCAGCGACATTCCGAACGCCAGCAGCGCGGTCGGCACGGCCGCGGCCCCGACCAGCTCGAACGGCTCCATCAGCAGGGCCGGAGGGGCCCAGCCGGACGCCGCCACCGCGAACCCGGCCGCCGACGCGATCATCAACGGGTTACGGGCCGGCAGCAGCGCCAGCCGGCGCAACGACGGCCTGCCCTGCCCGCCCGCTAGGTCGAGAACGGTCAGGGCCAGGGGTGCGGCGAGAAGGACCTGAAAGACGAGCACGGGTACGACAAGCGACACGTCCCCGAGCACGTAGGCGGCGACGGCGAGACCCATGTTGCCGGAGTTGACGTACGACGCACCGAGGGCACCGATCGTGGCCGCGCCCGTGCTCCGCTTCCACACCAGCCGCGCCACCAGCACATACACCGCCGCCACGAGCACCGTCGAGGTGACGAACGCGAGCAACGACCCGGTCAGGATCCGGTCGACGCTGGTACGGCTGAGCGTGACGAACAGCAGCGCCGGCGTGGCCACCGCGAACGTCAGCCGGCCGAGCACCTGCGGTGCGTGCTCACCGAGGATCCGCGCACGGGCCAGCAGATAGCCGAGCGCGGCGATCGCCCAGACCGTGGTGAAGCCGCTGAGCACGCCCGCCATTCCGCCGATCATGCCCGCCCGTGACCCGGTGCGGCGGCGACTGTGACCCGTCTGTCAGAACCCGGCCGTCGACGCCGCCGAGCCGGTCTGCCGTCTGCGCTACAGACCGCCGGTCTGCGGCAGGGGACCGCCCGCCATGTGCCGTTGATCCGGCTGGCGGCCGGTGATGTGACAGGGTGCCGAGCCGCCCGTCACCGGTGAAGTCCAAGTGGTTCGATTCTTTAAGGCCCTGTTAGGAAAGTGTTGGCTACGGTCCTGCCATCAGGGGGCAAACACGAGCCGAACGAGGTGTTGAAGGTGCCGGTCATGGTCGCCGACAACGGCGCCGCGAGGCGTCCGCGGCAGGGTAGGACGCTCGATCTGCTGGTCGGGCGCAAGCTGGAGTACGTGTGGCTGGGGCACGCCGTCGTGCTTGGTTTCAGCGGCGGCTGCCAGGTGCTGATCGAGGCGGTCGCGCATCTGGACGGTCCGGTGGGGCAGGCCGATGTGGAGCCTGGTGACGATCCGTCGGATGTGGTGGCCACGCTGCTCAGCGATGTGGTCGGCGCAGCGGTGATGCGGGAGACCGGGGAACTCGAGATCATCTTCACCAGCGGCTCGCGGCTGTCGGTGGACGCCGACGCGGAAGCCGAGTCGTGGGCGGTCACCGGCCCGGACGGGTTGCTGATCGTCTGCCTGGCCCACGGCGAGATCGCCGTCTGGGGCGGAGCCTGACCGCGGGACGCCGCGGCGGCGTCGCCTCACCGTGGGATGCCGGGGCGTGTCCGGCCGACGAACGCCGGTAAGGGGAGGGCGCCGCCGCCACGGACACGGGATGCTGTCGGGATGGCACCTCATCGGAATGCCGAACTCGGCGCGTTCCTGCGTTCGCGCCGGACGGTCGGGCTGTGCCGGGACGACGTGGCCCGGTCCGCCGGGGTCAGCCCGGACTACTACACCCGGATCGAGCGGGGTGAGGTCGACTACTTCGCCGACGCGGTGCTGGACAGCATCGCCCGTGCGCTGGAACTCGACGAGACCGAACATCTGCACATGCTGCGCCTGGCCCGGCCGCGGACCGCTGAGCAGCGGATGGCAGATGACGAGGAGCCCGTCCGTGACTCGCTGCGGCTGCTGGTCGAGAGCAACACCGTTCAGTCGGTGATCCTCGTCGGCCGGCACGCGGATCTGCTGGCCGTCAACCGGATCGGTCGCGCGCTGCTGGGCCTGTCGCCGGGGGAGCGGGTGAATCTGGCCCGGCTGATGTTCCTGGAGCCGGCCACCAAGGAACTGCTGGTGGACTGGAAGTCGGAGGCGTTGACCGCCGTGGCCCGGCTGCGGGCGGCGGCCGGTTTCGATCCCGGCGACCGGGAGCTGGGAGCGCTCATCCGCGACCTGTGCGTCAAGAGCGACGACTTCGCCCGCATCTGGGCCACCCACCCGGTCACGGACCGTCCGGCATCGGTGCTGGAATACCGGCATCCCGTAGCCGGGCGGCTGACCTTGCACTCCGAGACGCTCACCCTGCCCGGCGATCCGGGAAGACTCCTGGTGATCGGCACCGCACCCGCGAACTCGCGCAGCGCCGAACGTCTGAGGCTGCTCGGCACCCCGCCCGCGTGACGGCCGCAAAAGGTGACGGCCGCACCGGCCGGGCGCGTCGCGACGCCCCCGGCCGGTGATTCGTCAGGCCGGCTCGTAACCGGTCAGGTGCAGTGAGAACGCCCGGAGGGAACCGGTGTCGGTGCCCACCCGGTCGGCGACGTGCAGGGTCCACGTGCCGTCGGCCGACGACTGCCGCAGGCTCGACAGGGCCGAGTTCGGCCTCCACGTGCCGGTGAACGGCGCGTTCGTCGACAGGGCCGACGCGAACGGTGTCGCGGCGGTGTCGTCGAACACGACCTGGCACAGGTTGTTGCCGCCGCCGCCGGTGCGGGAGAACAGCGTGGCGCTGCGCCCGTCCGGTGCGGTGAGGGTGCCGATCAGGTCACCGACGAACGTGTGGTCGATGCCCACGGTCGTCGAACCGGTCGTGGTGTCGCAGGCCGTGCCGTCGATGGAGAACGTCAGCGACGACGCGAACCCGACGCCGGTGACGTCCACGGTGGCCGAGACGCCGGTCGGGTCGTTGTCCGGGACCGGGATCGCCGCACCGGTGTAGGCGAAGTCGCGTACCGTCGCCGACGGCTGTCCGGTCGCCACGGCCACGTTGCCGTTGGTGGGGGACAGGGTGCCGGCGAAAGTGGCCCGGACCTTGAGGGTGACCGGCCGTCCGAGCGGGTACCCGGCGGCCAGTTTCAGGGTGTAGTCCCTGGTCTTCGACGCGCCCGCGGCGATGTTGCCGTACGAGCGTGAACGCGGCATCACCGTGGCCAGCGGACTGTCGGTGTCGACCACCAGGCTGACGCCGGTGGCCGTACCGTCGCCGACGTTTACCGCCGGAAGGGTGACGGTCGCCTGCTCGCCGGGTTCCAGGTAGGCGTCCCCGTCGCCGGTTGCCGGGGTGATCGTCGGTGTGCCGGCCTGCACGAGCGGCTGCGGGGTGGCGCCGGTGTTGCGCAGCAGCAGGTCGGCGCGGATCACGCCGCTGCCGGTGCGGTTGTCGTAGCCGGCCGGTGTGAGGTCCAGGGCGGTGCCGGTCAGGGCGGCCCGGATCTCGTCGTTGCTCAGTCCCGGGTTGCCCGACAGAGCCAGCGCGGCGATCGCGGCGGCGTGCGGGGCGGCGGCCGAGGTGCCGTAGAACGCCTCGAACCCGGGCACCGTGGTCACCGTGCCGTCGGCTGCGGTGATCTCCGGCTTGGCGCGCACGGTTCCGCCGGTCGAGCTGAAGTTGCCCGGCGTGATCGGCGTGCCGTCGGCGTTGTAGAACACCCGCCGCGGCCCGTCGGAGGTGAACCGTTCGGGCAGCGTCTGCCGGGTGAAGACGTTCGGGTACGGGCCGGCCGGGTTCGGCGGGTCACCGTCCTCGAGGTCGAACGGCAGTGCCGCGGCGGCCGGGGCGGCAGCGACCGAGAAGGCGTTCACGGCGGCGCTGTGCCCACGGGTCACACCCGGCGTGGAGAAGCCCTTGAGCAGCCCGTCCGACGAGTCGACGAACCGGCCGCGGAGGGCCGACAGCTGCAGGTACCGGTCGGCGCCGGAGAACTTGACGACGGCCAGCCTCTGTCCCGACCCGGTTCCGGCCTGCAGGATCTCCCACGGGTCGTCGTCGCCGTCCTGCACGTCCTGCGAGAACCCGGTGACGTTGCCGAGCGAGTTGATCAGGTACAGGTCGTAGTCGTTGGCCGAGGACAGCAGTGCGTCGGCCCACCACAGCGTCACGATCTGGCCGGCGCTGCCCGGCGAGAGCGGGTTGAACTCCTGCACACCGGCGCCGGGGTCGAAGTCGTGGGCATCCCCGGCGATCTTGCCGATGCCCCGGCCGGAGTCGACGAAGTCGCCCTCCCAGTTGCCGGAGGTGCCGTCGATCTTGTTGCCCTCGTTGCCGGCCGAGCTGAAGAAGTAGGCGCCGTCCGCGGTGACGGCGTCGACCGCCTGGGCGATGAGACCGTCCTGGAACGGGCTCTCGTGGAAGTACAGGATGTCGTCGACGATGATGTCGCAGCCGGCCGTGAACCGCAGCGCCCGGATGTTCTCGGCGAAACTGGCCTCGCTGGTGAACGCGGTCGCGAAGGCGAGCTTCGCGTTCGGCGCCAGGTCGTGGAGGATCTCCAGCATCGCGGTGCCCTCGTCGCCGTCGCCCTCCTGACCGGGCAGGATCTCGACGTCGGCGGGCAGGTCGCCGCTGGCCTGCGAGTCGGCGAGCGAATCCACGCCGTCGGACAGGGCGCAGATCTTCACACCGGTGCCGGTCACCTTGTAGCGGGTACGGGCGGTGTCGGCGGCGTGGGTGCGGTCGCCCTCGGAGACGACCGAACCCTGGTCGACGGTGACGGCGCTCCGGGACGGGCCCGCCTTCGGCGCGGTGGCCCTGGCGGTGCGCAGGGCCGTCTCGAGCCGGCTGGTCTTCTCGGCCTTGGACTCGGTGACCGGCTTGGCGGCCGGGTCGGTCTGGCGGGCGGTGATCGCGCCGTGCTTGAGGCCGACCGAGGTCACGTCCTTCCACCCGGCGATTCCGGGCAGGGCGGTGAGCGGCGCCTCGACCACGACGGTTCCGGTGGACGGCGACGGGAACCTGATCCCGGCGCCGGCTTTGCGCAGGCGGTCGAGCAGGTCGTCGCCGACCTTCTCGGCGCGGATCTCGACCTCGGTGGTGCCGGATCTGCTGACCTCGACGCCGGTGCTGACCGCGGGCAACGCGTTCGTGGTCGCCTTGTCGGTGCGTTTGCGCAGCTCGATGGCGAGCCGGCTGTCGAGTTTGCGTTCGGTCGGGGTGAGCGACTTCTTGAGTCCCTGGAGTGCGGCGATCTGCTCGTACGCCTTGGTGACGGGATCGGCGGGCGCCGCGGTGGCGACGCCCGGGGCCGCGAGTGCGATGACGGTGGCACCGGCCGCGAGGACGGTCACCGATCGGCGGAGGTTACCTTGACTGAAGACGTTCAATTCCAGCCCCCATTGATCTATTCAGATCTATGTTCAGGGACTCTATAGGCGACAGTCGATATGGGACAGCCTCAATCGATCGCGGTGGCGGGCTCCTCGACCCGGCGCAGGTTGCGCACCGCCGGGACGATCAGCAGCACCGCGCAGCCGAGCACGCCGACCACCACCGACGTGCCGAGCACCCGCTCCGCGCCGACCACGCCGGCCACCGGACCGGCCAGCGCCTGACCGATCGGCAGGCTCCCGTCCGAGCCGAGCACCTCGTACGACGTCATCCGGTTGAGCATCTCCGGCGGCACCCGGGTCTGCACGCTGGTCTGCCACATGATCGACCAGAACGCCCAGACCAGGCCGTTCACCCAGGCGGCGGCCAGCAGCACGGGCAGTTCGGCGTGCATCGCGATGGCCAGCGGAAGCAGGACGAACCCGAACATCGCCACTGCGCCGGCGGCCAGCGGCCGGTGCGGGCGCAGCCGCAGCGCGGCCACCCCGCCGCACAGCGTTCCCGCGCCGAGGGCGGTCTGCATCCAGCCGTACGCCGACGCGCCCAGATCACCACTGACGAGTACCGCCCCGAGCGGGATCAGCGGGCCGAACAGGAAGATCCCGTAGAACACCCAGACCAGGATCACGCTCCAGATCCACTGCTGGGCGCGGAACTCGTGCCAGCCGGCGATCAGGTCGCGGACCATGGTCGACTTTGACCCGGTCCGCGGCATCCGGCCCAGTCGCAGCCCGGCCAGACAGAACGCACTGATCGCGAACGTCGCGGCGTCCACCGCGTACACCGGGCCGGCGCCGAAGAACGCGAATATCAGACCGGCCGTGGCGGGGCCGAGCATCTCGGCGAGCGCGACCGCGGTCCGGATGGTGGCGTTGGCCTTCTGCGGGTCGTCGCTGACCAGCGGGACCAGCCCGTTGACACCGGGCTGGAACATCGCGGCCGCCGCGCCGCTCACCGCCGAGCAGGCGATCAGCAGGGTCATCGACGGGGTGCCGGTGAAGAACGCGACCGCCACGACGGCCTGTGCGACGAGCCGGACCAGGTCGGCGCCGAGCATCAGCGGCCGGGCCCCGAACCGGTCCGACAGCACCCCGCCGAAGAGGATGAACCCGAGGAACGGCACCATCCACGCGGCGAGCACCAGGCCGACGCCGGTCGCGCCGTAGACCTCGCCGATCGCCAGCGCCGCCGCCACGGTGAGCATCGCGTCGCCGAAAACGGACACCGCGCGGGCGACGAAGTAACGAGTGAACGCCGCGGACCACATTACGTGATCTTCTCTCGTGACCGCGCCGCTCCTCCAGTGGGTTCCCCGGTTCCGGAACCGGCACCGCCGTCCGGGCCACGCAAGCGACCCCGGTGTCCCGCTGGGCGTGGCGGCCGTCCATTGCGGTCGGCGACGATTTCTTCCGTACGATCAAAGGGGTCGTGTTCGGATTTTGACCGTTTCTCTAAGCCTTCCCGGAACCGGCTACCGCGCCCGCGGTACTGCAATTGTGGTAGCGCTGAACAGCGCCGGGCTCGGCTAAGGTGCGCCTATGCGAGCCGGAAACTGGATCGTCGCCGTCTGCGTGGCCGCAGCCGTGCTGACCACCGCCGTGGCCACCGAACATCCGGCCGCACGGCTCGCACCGCTCGGGTACGCGCTCGTGGCGGCGAGCGGCCTGGCCCTGGCCGCGGGACGCCGCGCCCCGGTCGTGACGCTCGTCGTCACCGGACTCTGCGTGCTCGGCTACCACCTGCTCGGCTTCACGGTGCCCGCCCTCGCATTCCTGTGCGCGGCCTACGCGGGGTTCCGGGCCGGCCGGCGCCTGCCCACCGTGGCAGCCGCCGTCACCATGCTGATCGCCCTCCCGCTCGCGATCATGGCGTCCCCGGCCGGAAAGGTCGCCGGGGAGGCCATCGCCGACGCCCGCGGCGTGCTCCCGATCGCCTGGCTGGTCGCCGCCTGTGCCGCCGGTGAGGCGTTGCGGCAGGCTGAGCGCCGCGCCGACGAGGCCGAACGCACCCGCGAGGAAACCGCCCGGCTACGGGCCACCGAGGAGCGGTTGCACATCGCCCGCGAACTGCACGACTCGCTCACCCACCAGATCTCGATCGTCAAGGTGCAGGCCGAGGTGGCCGTGCACCTGGCCCGCAAACGCGGCGAGCAGGTCCCGGAGTCGCTGCTGGCGATCCGGACGGCTGCCCGGGCCGCGACGGCCGAGCTGCGAGCGACCCTGGAGACGCTGCGCGGTGCCGGTGACGCCCCGTCGCACGGCCTCGACCACCTGCCGGAACTGCTCGCCGGTGCGGAGGGGATCGGGCTGCGTACCGAGCTGACCATCGAGGGCGAGCGTCACGACGTTCCGGACGCGGTGGCGCGTACCGCCTACCGGATCGTGCAGGAGTCGCTCACCAACACCGCACGCCACGGCTCCGCGTCGACCGCCTCGGTCCGCATCGACTACCGGCCGGACGCGCTGGCCATCCGGGTGGACGACGACGGTGACGCGCGGCCGGGCGCGAAGCCGGTGCCCGGCGTCGGGCTGCAGGGCATGCGGGAACGCGTCACCGCCCTCGGCGGACGGCTGCTCGCCGAGCCGCGAACCGAGGGCGGTTTCACCGTCCAGGCCGAACTGCCGCTGGAGCGCATCGCATGATCCGGGTACTGCTGATCGACGACCAGCCCCTGCTGCGCAGCGGGTTCCGGGCGCTGCTGGACGCCGAGGACGACATCGAGGTCGTCGCCGAGGCCGGCAACGGCCGCGACGGCCTGGAACTCGCCCGCCGCCACCGGCCCGACCTGGCCCTCGTCGACATCCAGATGCCGGTCATGGACGGCATCGAGACGACCGGGCGGATCGCGGCCGACCCGGAGCTCGCCGCGGTACGCGTCGTCATCCTCACCAACTACGGGCACGACGAGTACGTCTTCGACGCGCTGCGCGCGGGTGCGGCCGGATTCCTGGTCAAGGACATCACCCCGGACGACCTGCTGCACGCCGTACGCGTCGCGGAGCGCGGGGACGCCCTGCTCGCTCCGGCGATCACCCGCATGCTGATCAGCCGGTACGTGTCCGAGCGTCCCGGGCCCCGCGCCGACGCCTGCGTCGAGGTGCTGACCAACCGTGAACGCGAGGCCGTCGCCCTGGTCGCGAAAGGCCTGTCCAACGACGAGATCGCGGCCACCATGGTGATCAGCCCGCTCACCGCGAAGACCCACGTCAACCGGGCGATGACCAAGCTGCGGGCCCGGGACCGCGCCCAGCTGGTGGTCTTCGCCTACGAATCCGGGCTGGTCAGCCCCCGCACCACGTGACTCATCGCCGGTCGGTGATCCGGTGCCGGAACTCGGCCTGGGCGGTGGCGAACACCTCGTTGAGCCGCCCGATCTCGGCCTCGGAGGGTTCGCGCCGCAGATGCACGTCGATCTTGAAGTCGCCGTCGACGATGTCCACCTCCAGGTGATCGAGCAGGTCGGCCGGCAGCCGGGTGAGCACGAAATCGCGGAACGCCGCGGCGATCGTGGACGGCATGTCACCGCAGCCGCAGGTCCGCCCGTCGAGCACCGCCCCCAGATGACTGCGGCCGACCAGCGCGTCCGGGTGCACCGGATCCATGCCGGCCAGACCCTCCTCGAGGATCGTGCGTGCCTCGTCGAGACGGCCCTCATGCTGCAGGAACAGGCCGAGAGCCACCCCGGCCCGGCCGACCGTGTCGTGGTCGGCGCCGCGGCGGGCCTGCTCCAGCGCCTCGGTCAGCCGCTGTTCGGCCGGGCCGGTCTGCCCGGCCTCCTTCAGCGCCAGGCCCCAGTTGCGCAGCACCTGGCTGATCACCTCGGGCCGGCCGATGCGCCGCGACCGCTCGAACGCCGACTCGTAGGTACGCAGCGAGCCCTCGGTGTCGCCGGCGTCGTCCTGCGCCATCGCCAGGCCCAGCGCCGCCATCAGCGCCTCCTCGGTGCGGCCCTGCCGGTCGTACGAGGCCAGCACCCGCTCGATCGCCGCGACCCGGCCGGCCGGGTCGCCGATGTCGCGGCCCAGGTTCGCCAGCGCCGACAGCGCGTTGATCGTGCCCTGGTGGTCCGGCCCGAGGCGCTGCTCCAGCGCCCTCACCAGCTCGGTGAACAGCGCCTTGCGAGCCGCGCCGTCCTCGACCGGAACCTGCGCGATGACCCGGCCGATCTGTTCCACCACGTGGTCGGGCAGCTGCTCCAGGCCGGGGAACAGCGGCTCACCGGTGCCACCGGCCTGCACCACGGCGGCCCGCAGAGCCAGTGCCGAGGCCACCCGCTCGTGACCGTTGTTCCAGAAGTTGGCGACCGCCTCCTCGACGACCTGCCGGGCGCCCGCCACATCACCGCGTTCCAGCAGCAGCGACGCCAGCGGCTCCAGCCCGAAGGCGTATCCGGCGTGCTCACGGCCGTAGAAGGCAAGCCGTTCCTGAACACCCTGGCGCAGCTGCTGCTCGGACTCCTCCAGCCGGCCGGCCGCCCGCAGCGCCATGCCGACGTTGAGACGGTAGGTCAGCTGGTCCTTGTGTGACTCGTGATCGCGGGGCGGCACCGCGGCCGCCTGCCGGAAACACTCGATCGCACGGGCCAGCTGGTCGGTGTTGAGCAGGATGTTGCCGAGGTCGCACTGGGCCGAGGCCCATTCCGGGCTACCGGGCCCGTGCTTGTCGGCGACCGCCTGCACCTCGCGCGCCATCAGATTCTCGGCGTCGCCGAACCGGCCTTCGCGCAGCAGCGAGAAGGCCAGATCGACAGGCGCGGGGGTAGTGGTCACGAAGCCGGAGTCTAGGGCCTCGCGTCAGAGCCAGGTGGCCCGGACGGCGTCAGCCAGTGCCTCGCCCTGACGCAGGCCCGCCCGCACCGCCGCGGGACGCCGGGCCGGATCCATGACGTTCTGGCCGAACGCGGCCAGGGCCTCGGCGTCCGGCTCGATGAGCAGGCTGCTCGCGGCTCCGGCGGCGGCGATCTCCGCGACGATCCGGTCCCGGCCGAGCATCGACAGCGGGGCGAGCACCACCAGCCGCTCGGCGCCGGCGGCCAGGTCGGCGCCCGCGCCCAGGCGTACACCGCCGTCCATGTAGCGCCGGTCGCCGACGGTGACCGGCGGCATGAGGCCCGGCACGGCACAGCTGGCCGACACCGCCTGCAGCAGGGGCACCCCGGAGCGGGCGTCGAGCACGACGTCGCTGCCGTCGGCGGTGTCGACGACGACGATCCGCAGGTCGCGTTCCGGCCATTCGCGCACCGGCAGCACCGACTCCATCCGGGCCAGATAGGCCTGTTCGTCCAGGCCGGCGGCCAGTGCCATGGCGCCCACCCGGACCCGGGCCTGCAATGCCGGGACCGACGGGTCGGCAAGCACCGCCATGGCGGTCAGCCATTCGCCGTTGCCGCCGGTACGCGCCGGCCGGTCCGTGGTGACTTCCTGCTCCTGCAGCGCCACCGCGGTCTCCAGGTCGACGCCGGCGGTCACGATCGTGCCGGCCACCGAACCGGCCGACGTGCCGATCACCGTGTCCGCGTCACCGAGCGGCACACCGGCCCGCTGGAGCCCGCAGAGCACACCGAGGTGCCAGGCGATGCCGGTGATGCCGCCCCCACCGAGTACGAGAGTCTTTTTCACGATCACGCACGTTATCGATCCGCCGCCGCGGGCGGAAGACGCCGGTGCAGGACGCAGAACTCGTTGCCCTCCGGATCGGCGAGCACGGTGAAACCCTCGTCGCCGGTCTGGCCCACGTCGGCGCGGGTCGCGCCGAGGGCCACCAGCCGGTCCACCTCGCGTGCCACGTCACCGTCGGCGGCCACCAGGTCGGGATGGTTGCGGTTCTTGCGGTCCTTGGGTGCGTCGGTCGGTTGCAGCCACACGCTGAGACCGCCGTTCGGCGGCCACAGATGAGCGTCCCCGTCGTCACCGTAGTCGATCTCGTAGCCGAGTGCCGCCGACCAGAACTCGGCCTGCCGGCGCACGTCGTGCACATCCACGGTCCACTGCGCGAATCGGCTGATCACGACACATCCTCTCGAGGCAGGGGCTGGTTGGCCGGGCCTTGGAGCACCCCGCCGTCGATGTCGAACCGCGAACCGTGACACGGGCACTCCCAGGCTGTCTCGGCGTCGTTGAAGCGGACGATGCAACCCAGGTGGGTGCATCGTGCCGACACGGCGTGCACCGTGCCGGAGTCGTCGCGGTAGACCGCGCACTGGCGGCCGCCCACCCGTACGATCGCGCCGGTTCCCGGGTCGACGTCGTCGACACCGTCGGCGTGCGACGGCCGCAGCCGGTCCCCGATGAAGTGACCGGCCACGCCGGCCCCCAGTTTCAGCATCGACACGGCCTCGCGCAGCGGATGCAGGCGGCGCGGGTCGTAGAGGCCGGCCCACTCCGGGGCGGTACCGGCGATCGACGCGGCGAGCAGCTGCCCGGCCATCACGCCGGTGCTCATGCCCCAGCCGCCGAAGCCGGTGGCGACGTAGGTGTTGCGCGCGCCCGGATGGAGCTTGCCCACGAACGGCACCTGGTCGGTGCTGGTGTTGTCCTGGGTGGCCCAGCGGTAGGTGATCTCCTCGACCCCGAACCGGTCGCGGGTCCAGGCGGCGAGCCGGTCCCACCGTTCGGCCACGTCGCCGGCGCCCGGGGTGAAGTGCTCCCCGGTGACGATCAGCAGGCGCTGCCCGTCGCGGTACGGCGCCGTCCGTACCGACCGGGTGTTGTCCTCCGGGGTGAGGAAGACGCCGCCCGGGTCGCTCTCCGCCGGGATCGGTGCCGCCACCACCAGCTCACGGCGTGGCTCCAGCCGTGCGAACAGCAGCGCCCGGTCGAAGATCGGATAGTGGGTGGCGACCACGACCTGCTCGGCGGTGACGGTGTACCCGTTCTCGGTGCTGACCGTGCAGGGCTCGCCGTCGCTCAGGCCGGTGACGCGGGTGCGCTCCCAGATCGTGCCGCCGCGCCGGACGATCTCCTCGGCCAGCGCCAGCAGGTACTTGCGCGGATGGAACTGGGCCTGGTGCTCGACACGGACGGCTCCGGCGACCGGGAACGGCAGCCCGGTCGCGGTCACGAACGACGCCGCCAGTCCCGCCTCGCCGGCTGCCTCCGCCTCGGCACGGACCGAGTCGAGCCGCTCCGGCGACTCGGCCCAGGTGTAGGCCGGCACCCGTTCCAGGTCGCAGTCGATGTCCAGCTCGGACACGACGGCGGCGACCCGTTCGACGGCCTGCTGCTGCGATCGCGCGTACAGGCGGGCCTGCTCCGTGCCGTGGCTCTTGCGGAGGCCGCTGTAGATGAGGGTGTGCAGCGCCGAGAGCTTCGCCGTGGTGTAGCCGGTGACCCCGGCCGCGATCCGGTCCGCCTCGACCACGGCGACCCGCAGCCCGGCCGCGGTCAGTTCCCACGCGGCCGACAGGCCCGCGATGCCGCCACCGACGACCACCACGTCGGTCTCCGCGTCGCCGGCCAGCCGCGGATAGGACGTCGCCGGGGTCGAGTCCATCCAGAACGATTCCTCGGTGTGCTCCCTCATGGGCCCCGGCTACCCGCGCCGGACGTAGCTCAACCCGGTGATTGACATAGTTATCTAGCTTGTGCGCGTGAACATCAGGTATCTGCTGCACAACGCGTACGGGGTCGGTGGCACCATCCGTACGGTCTTCAATCAGGCCAACGCGTTGTGCGAGACCCACGACGTCGAGGTCGCCAGTGTGTACCGGACGGCCGAGGAACCGTCCTTCCCGCTCGACCCGCGCGTGCGGCTCGTCCCGGTGACCGGCCTGCGGCACGACGGATCACGATGGACGAACCGTCCGGACGCCCGCCGCAGGCTGTTGCGCCGGACCCGGATGCTGCCCAACCCGCTGCCGCACGGCCGGGATTTCCGGTACAACCGGTGGGATCCGATGGTCGATCTGAAGGTGGTCCGGTACATGCGTTCCCAGCGGGACGGTGTGCTGATCACCACGCGGCCCGCGCTGAACCTGCTGTCGGCCTGGTTCGCGCCGCGCCGGGTGATCCGGATCGGCCAGGACCACATGAACTTCGGCAGCTACCGGGCCCGCCTGCAGGACCGGATCGTCCGCGCCTATCCACGCCTGGACGCCATCGCCGTCCTCACGCACGCCGACCTGGCCTCCTACCGGGCGGCTCTGGGCGACTCCGTGCCGCTCGTGCGGATCCCGAACGGCATCCCGGCGCGGACACCCGCGCCGTCCACAGCTCGCGGCAACGTGGTCGTCGCCGCGGGCCGTCTCGGCCGGCAGAAGGGCTTCGACATGCTCGTCCGAGCCTGGGCGGGGGTGCACGAGGTGCACCCGGACTGGCAGTTGCACATCTTCGGCGCGGGCAAATGGCGCGACAGACTGGCGGGAATGATCGCCGAACGCGGGCTCGGTGACGTGGTCAAGCTGCGCGGCATCACCCGGGACCTGGACGGCGAGTTCGCCAGGGCGTCGGTCTTCGTGCTCTCCTCCCGCAAGGAGGGGCTGCCGATGGTGCTGCTCGAGGCGATGGGCGCCGGCTTGCCGGTCGTGTCGTTCGACTGTCCGACCGGCCCGGCCGACGTGGTCGACGACGGCGTCAACGGCCTGCTGGTGCCGGCTGACGACGTGCCGGGTCTGGGTGCCGGTCTGTCCCGGCTGCTCCAGAACGCCGGGGAGCGGGAGACCTTCGGTGCCGCGGCGCGGGTCACGGCCGCCGGCTACGAGATGCCGGTCATCGCCGCTCACTGGAACGATCTCTTCACCCGGCTGAAACTTCTGAAGAATGGCGAAAGTTTCAGTACGGCGGACGCCGCCGCAGGTCCATCCATGTAATTCAATGTCCGGCTGCGACCGTCGGCGGCACGGTCGCCGGCTCGAGCACCGTCGACGTCACCGGCTCGACGAGCAGCACCGGAATCCTGATGGCCTGGGCGTGGGGCGTCAGCCGGATCATCGATGTCGTCGAACAGTCCGGCGGATCCGTGCTGCGAGCCGACGCGATGGGCGTCACCGGCTGCTCCCGGTACGGCAAGGGCGCCTTCACCGCGGGCGCGTTCGACCAGCGGCTCGCCCTGACCATGCCGATCGAGTCCGGTACCGGTGGCGTGCCGATCCCGCGCGGGGTGCCCGGCGAGTCCGGGGCCCAGCCGCTGAGCAGCGCCTACAACGAACAGCCGTGGCTCGGCGACGCGTTCGGCTCGTTCACCGGCAACCCGGGCAGCCTGCCCGTCGACACCCACCAGATGGTCGCCATGGTCGCCCCGCGTGGACTGTTCATCATGGAGAGCCCGCACGTCGACTGGCTCGCGGCCCGATCCGGCAGCGTGGCCGCCCTCGCCGGGGCCGAGGTCTACAAGGCACTCGGTGCGGGCGGCGACATCTCGTACTGGTCCGACGTCAGCGACGGCACCCACTGCGCCCCACGCAGCGAATGGCGCGGGCCGCTGCAGCAGAACATTCAGAAATTCCTTCTCAAGAACGGCGGCGGTACGGGTACGTTCCGCGTCGCCGCCCGCAAACAGGGCGACCTGGCCCAGTGGCGCACCTGGCAGACCCCCGACCTGACCGGCGGGCCGACATCGCCGCCGCCGTCATCGCCGCCGCCCAGCTGAACCGCGACGGTCACTCCCGGAACGGTCTGGGGCGACCGCTACAACACCTCGGTGACGGTCAGCGGGACCGCGACCTGGACGGTGACCGTCGCGATCACCTCGCCGCGGCAGGTCACCACGACCTGGAGCGGCGCCTTCACCGGTGGCGGCGGCAGCCTGACCGTCCGCCCGAACGGCAGCGGCAACACGTTCGGCTTCACCACGATGATGAACGGCAACAGCTCGGCCCGCCCACGCATCGTCTCCTGCACCGCCTGACCCGCACCTTGCTTGTGTGCTGTCCCGCGGCGGATTCGAGCCGCGGGACAGCACGCGATGCGGCGTTCCGGGGCCGCGGCGGACCTCAGCTCAGCGCAGGGACTCGTAAAACTGCTTCATCGCCGGGAAGTAGTCGCCGAAGTCCGGCACGGGCGTGCCGTCCCGCGAGGCGACCAGGGCGTCCAGGTAGAACTCCCAGCCCGGGCCGGTCTCGCCGACGTTCTCGTTGCCGGTCAGGTGCTGGGTGAAGCGCAGCTCGGTGCTCCCGCCGGACTCGGTCAACGTCAGGTCGAGGTGCCATTCGCCGTATTCGTCGATGGCGGACAGCGCCAGCCGTCGCTCCGGTTCGCACGCCTCGATCGTCATCTCCACCCAGGGATCGCCCTCCTCCTGCACCATCTGAACCTTGATGGTGCGGCCCGGCGCGCCCTCGCCCTGCCAGGGGCCGAACCAGCGGGCGGTGCGTTCCGGGTCGGTGAGGCTGGCCCAGACGTCCGCAACCGGTGCGCGGAAGGTGCGGGTGAGTACCAGGTCGTTGCCGAACAGCCGTCCGGCCGGGGTAGGGCTCATGCGCTCTTCTCCTCGTGTGTGGATGTGCGGCGTTCGCGGCGGGTGCGGTGCACCTCGGTCTCCAGGGCGTCGAACCGGTGTCCCCAGCCGGACGGGCGGGTCAGCCCGCCGAGCCAGCCGGCCAGCTCGTCGAGCGGTCCGGTGTCCAGCGTGTAGACGCGGCGCCGCCCGTCGGCGGTGTCCCGGACCAGACCCGCGTCCCGCAGCACGCGCAGGTGCCGGCTGATCGCGGGCCGGCTGATCGGGAAACGGCCGGCGACCTGCCCGGCCGTCAGCGGCTGGTCGCGCAGCATCAACAGGATCTCGCGCCGCACCGGATCGGCGATCGCGCCGGCCACCTCGTCCACCGGGGAAGCGTAACGTACTGGTTACGCTTTGGTCGAGGTGGCCATCGCCGTGATGGCGTCCACCGCCGCCAGCGTGTCCCGGGCGGACGCCCGCAGCTCGGTGGCCACGACGACCGCCGCCTCCAGGTCACCGGCGCGGGCGACCTGTTCCATCCGGTCCGCGGCGCCGGCCAGGTCCTCGGCCCCCAGGTTGGCGGCAGCGCCCTTCAGCTGGTGGGCCGGATGGCGCAGGGCCTGGGCGTCGTCGAGCGCGATCGCCTGCATGATCTCCTCGAGCAGCATCGGCAGCTGCGCGGCCAGCCGCCGCAGCAGCCCGGCGAGCACCTCGTCGCCGATCGTGGGAGCGGCCGCCCGGAGCAGGGCGCAGCGCCGCTCGATCTGCTCACGCACCCGCGGCGGCGCAACGGTGCCGCGGCACCGCTCGAGAGCGTCCACGATGTCCTGCGGCATCACCGGCTTGGCGATGTGGTCGTCCATTCCCGCAGCCAGGCATCGTGCCCGGTCCTCGGGCAGGGCGCCCGCGGTCATCGCGATGATCGCGACATGTCTCCCGGCGGCCTCCCGGCGGCGCGGCCGTCGGGGGCGACGTCGGCGTGGTAACCGAGCTGGGACAGGATTCCGACGGCGACCGTCTGATTGATCGCGTTGTCCTCGGCCAGCAGGACCCGGCCCCTGCTCTCCGGGACGGCCCTCGGCGCCTCGGCCGGTCGCCCGGCCGGGGCGACGAAGGCGCCGGCCAGGAGGTCGTAGAGCTGTGACGGCCGGATCGGCCGGGCGAGGGTGCCGCCCTCCCCGGCGACCAGGACGATGCCGCCTGACGGCGGGCCCTCGGCCCCGGTGATCAGTGCCGCGTCCGCCGCGTCGCACAGGACGACGTCGAAGGGCCGGCCGGCGCTGAGGGCCGCGGCCATCAGTCCGGCGGCGGCCGCCCCGTCGTCCGCGGTGACCGGCGCCATGCCCCACGCCCGGAGCTGTTCCAGCAGCTCACGCTGATCCGGGTCGGCGGCCCCGGCGACGAGGAAGCGCAGGCCCCGGAACGCCGGCGGACGCGGCACGACCGTCTGCCGCGGCGGAAACAGGGGCACGGTGAACGAGAACTCGCTGCCTTGGCCGGGCCGGCTGACCACGCTGATGTCGCCGCCCATGACGGCCACGAGTTCCTGGCAGATCGCCAGACCCAGCCCGGTGCCGCCGAACCGGCGGGTGGTCCCGGCATCCGCCTGGGTGAACGGTTCGAACAGCTCCGGCTGCTTCTCCGCGGGTATCCCGATGCCGGTGTCGGTGACCACGAAACACACCGGTGTCGCGGCGTCCGGGCGGACTTCCCCGGCCGGGGTGGCGGACACCTGGACCCGGCCCCGCTCGGTGAACTTGATTGCGTTGCCGACCAGGTTGAGCAGGACCTGGCGCAGTTTGCCCGCGTCACCGCTGACCGGCAGGCTGAGCGCGGGGTCGCAGCGGGTGGCGACGGCGAGGGTCTTGCCGGCGGTGCTGTCGGCGACCAGGGCGACGACCTCGTCGAGCAGGCGGTGGACCTCGAAGTCGATCCGTTCCGGCAGCACCTTGCCGGCCTCGAGCTTGGAGAAGTCGAGGATGTCGTTGATCACCGACAGCAGGCCCGCCCCGGCGCCGCGGATGCCCTCGGCGTACCGGCGCTGGGTCTCGTCGAGCCCGGTTCCGAGAAGCAGACCGGTCAGGCCGATCACGCCGTTCATCGGGGTACGGATCTCATGACTCATCGAGGCCAGGAACTGCGACTTGAGGTGCGCCATCTCGATCGCCCGGTCACGTGCCTGTTCCAGGGCGAGCTCCGTCTGCCGCCGCGCGGTGACGTCACGACCGAAGGCGTGGTACGTCGGCGAGCCGTTCCGCCAGGTCCGCCACAGGGTCAGCTCGACCGTCCGCTCGGTGCCGTCGCGGCACCGCGCGTTCATCTCGGTGGGCCGGTCGAGCAGCCAGTCCCACCGGCCGTCCAGCAGCCGGCACAGGCCATCGGCGTAGCGCGCCGGGAGGATCGTGTCGGTCACCCGGTGTCCGAGCACGTCGCCGCGCTGCCAGCCGGAGATCTGCTCCGCCTGGCGGTTGAACTCGGTGATCCGGCCGCCGGCGTCCATGCTGACGAACGGGTCGCTGGCCGCCGTCATGATCATCTGGAACTGTTCCCGTTCCAGGCGGAGCCGCTGGTCGGCCTCGACCTCCGCGGTGATGTCCTGGACCGAGGCCAGCACGACCGGTCCGCTGTCACTGCCGACGGTCGTCAGGCTGATCTCGGCGCGGAACTCGGTGCCGTCCTTGCGTACCGCGGTCAGGTGCATCCCCTCGCCCATCCGGCGTGGCGCCGGGTTCGCCAGATAGTCGCGGCGATGAGCGATGTGCCGGGACCGGCGGGCCGCCGGGACCAGGGACTCGACCGCGGCCCCCACCAGTTCGTCGCGTTCGTAGCCGAAGACCTGGAGCGCCTGCGGATTGGCCAGCACGACCCGGCCCTCCGCGTTCACGCAGATCATCGCTTCCGGCGAGGCGGCCAGCATGCTCCTGAACTTGCTCTCGGCGACCCGTACCTCGGTGATCTCGGTGGTGGCACTGCAGATCGCGACAGGTCGCCCGCTGTCGTCGCGCATCGGGAACAGCGAGGTGACGAACGTCCGGGTGCCGTCACCGTCGGCCCGCTCGTCCTCGAAGACCATCGGCCGGTCCCGGTCCAGGACAGCTCGGTCGCGGCGGATGATCTCGGTGAGCTCCTCCGGGCAGTGCAGGTCGTGGTCGGCGAGCCCCAGGGCGCCGCCCTCGTCGAGCCCGTGCAACCGCTCGAACGCGGTGGAGGCCAGCAGGTAGCGGCCGTCCAGGCCCTTGACGGTGAACGCGGTGGGCACCTGCCGCAGGACCCCGGCCATCTCCGCGCGCTGCCGTAACTGCCGTTGCGACGCGGTGCGGGCCGCCTCCATCTGGCTACCGGTCACCAGTGCCACCACCCCGACCAGGGCCACATTGGCGGCGACCAGCAGCGCGAACCTGGTGTGGATGCCGTACCAGCCGGCGTTCTGGCCGGCGATCAGAAGCAGCCCGATCAACGGCAGCGTGACCAGTGCGCATCCGAACAGCCGCCTGGTCAGCACGCAGGCGGCGGAACTGCCGAACAGCACCCGGGCGATCCCGGTCCGGGCGGTGGCGCGCAGGGCCGCCACCGCCAGCAGGAACGTGGCGACGGCCGGTACCAGGGCCGGCGGCTGCAGACTCCCGAAGATCACGGCGTAGCAGTCGACGACGCTGACCGCGCCGGCCGCTGCCGCCGCGACCTGCCCGGCGGTCAGCGCCCACGGCAGGGGCGGCGCGGCCAGCACGATCGCTTGGCCGGCGGCGAGCAGCACGAAGGCCGCCGCCGTGGCCGGTGTGACGCCGGGGGACACTGCCGCGACCGCCGCGCAGAGCAACGGCAGCACCACCGCGCCACGCCGGACCATGGGCCGCGACGAACGCGCGATGGCGATCCCCGCGGTGCCGGCCAGGACGAGACACCAGCCGGTACCGGTCCCGAACCCTCCGACGAGCATCCCCGACCCGAGGACCAGGGCCAGCACACCGGCCGCCACCTGGTACATGGCCGCTTCCCTTCAGAGTTTTTGTATCCATCTGGATTACCACTCATGGCCGGGTTCGCGAGGATGATTCTGAATACGAGTTCCGCGACATCTCCGCCGGTGCCGGGACGCCCCTCGAAGCGGGCGCCCCGTCACCGGCCGGACTGTGCGCTGCAACCGGCGTCAGCCGCTGGTGCAGACCGTGCCGTTCAGGTCGAACACCGCCGGCAGCACGTTGGGCCCGCTGTAGTTGCCGACGAAACCGACGCTCGTGGTCGCCCCCGGTGCCAGGATGCCGTCACTTGTCACCCGGACCGTGCGGCCGCTCTGGTTCCAGGTGGCACTCCATCCGCTGCTGACGCTCTGCCACCCGGTGGGCCAGGTGAACGTGAGGGTCCAGCCGTTGACCGGGGCGGTGGCGTTGCTGGTGATGTCGATGGCGCCGACGTACCCGTTGCCCCAGTCGTTGACGTCGCGGAACTTGACTGTGCACGTCGCGTTCGCCGGGCTGCCGGTCGTGAACGTCAGCGGCGGCGAGGCGGCGGAGCGGCGGCCGGCACCGTCGCGGGCCACCACGTTGACCGTGTACCGGCGGCCCGGCTCCAGGTTGCCCACGGTCAACGAGGTGCCGGTGGTCTCGCCGAGCTGCTCGCTCGCGCCACCGTTCTGCCGGAACACCTCGTACTTGAGCCCGGCGGCTCCGGCCGGCCACGAGATCGTCGCGGTGCGGTCGGTCACGGTCGCGGCGGGTTTCCCGGGCGCCTTCGGCGCATTCGCATCGGTACGGTCACCGCGCACCGTGACCAGCGAGATCGAGTACGGCGCGAGCGTCTGCGAGCCCGCCGACCCGGCCGCGGCCGTGGTCACCCCGTCGGCGCCGTTGGTGAACGAGGCGACCGAGGGCGCCCCCGATCCGGCGGTGAACCCGTGGTAGTCCAGCGCGACGGTCCGCGCCGCGTCCGGGTCCTTGTTGATCAGCAGCACCGCCACATCCCCGTTGGCCCGGCGCACCGCATGCGCGCTGACCAGCGGATCGTTGGACCCCGCGCCGATGAACCGGTCCCCGGCCCGCGCGAAGTCACCGACGATCGACAGGGCGTGGTACGGAGCGAACGGCGTGTTCAGCGGCGGCTGGCAGACCGTGTTGTCGGCGTTGCAGTTGCCGCTCGACAGCAGTCCGTAGTCCTGGTAGTCGGTGTGCCCGGCCACCTGGGAGACCGTACCCAGGCCGTTGTGGACGTTCCACCAGTGCACGCTGAACACACCCTGCGCCAGCAGCCCGCTGTAGGCGTCGGCGAGGAACAGCGCGCCCGGCTGGGTGTTGCGGCCCACCTCGACGTTCGTCTCGGTCATGCTGATCCCGATCCGGCCGGCGTTCGTCCCGGCGTACTGGGTGATCTGCTGCCGTAGCAGGTGGACGGCGTCCGGGATGTGCGCGGTCCGGTCCAGCGCGTCGGCCGGGGCGGTGCCGCCCGGATACCAGTGCACGTCCACGAAGTCGATCGCCGAGCCGGCGCGGGTCAGCACCTCCTGGTTCCAGCTGCCCTGATCACCGGCGCCGACGATCCCGTCCGGCCAGTTGCCGGGCATGGTGAGAACGGCACCCACCTTGATCGTCGGGTCGACGGCCTTCATCGCCTGCGAGTAGGCCACGACGTTCGCCGCGTACTCCTTGGGGCTCTTGTCGGCGTGGTTGTCGGCTTCCCACGCCGAACCGTAGTGGCCGTTGCCGTAGTTCTCGTTGCCGATCGTCCAGTACTTGGCGCCGTAGCCCTTGGTGACGTTCGCGTAGCGAACCCAGTCGGCGGCCTCCTGGGCGGTGCCGGTGCCGTAGTTGGCGATGATCATCGGCTGGGCGCCGGTGCGCCGCGCCCCCGCCATGAACGTGTCGAAGTCGGTGTCCGGCGCGACATACCCGCCGGGAGCGGTGTGATCGCGCCAGTGGTAGATGTCGGCGTAGGAGCCGCCCGGGTAGCGCACCATCGTCACACCGGCGTCACCGAGCAGGTCGGCGACGGCCGGGGTGCCCAGCTGACTGTCCCAGATGGCGTGGTTGACGCCGACCGCGACGTCACCGACGGTGGCCAGCCCGGCCCGGACGTCGATGTCGACGCGGGTCGCGGCGGGTGCGGCGCCGGCGCTCACACCGGCGGATGGAGGGAGGACGGTGGCGACGGCGGCGAGCAGGACGGCGCTCGCAAGCCGTTTCCACGGCATTGTCTTCTGCATGGGAGTCTCCGCAGACGTGGGGATGTTGGGAGCGCTCCCATAATCAAGGTAATAAATGAAACAGTCAATGAATCCGGACGTTCCGAGCTGAGCGCCCTGCCGCGTGTCTCACACGGCGCGCAGGCGGTCGAGGGTGTGGCCGGTGCCGCGCTTGCAGAGATACGCGGCCCGCTCGTAGGAGAGCCGCCGACGGCCGGTCTCCGGGCAGAGGTCGGCCGGCGCGGGCCGGCGACCGGGGCCGGGGCGCCGGTCGGAGAGGAAGAGCGGGCCACGGGTCCGGCCGCCGACCAGGTCCGGGAGCAGGGCGGCCGTACCGGAGCGCCAGACGATCGTTCCGGCGCGGGCGCTGCGGTCGTTCAGGTCCAGATCCTCGACGTTGAGCGCGAGCACCGCCCCGACCTTCGCGGCCGACTCCCGCAGCAGGCACCAGAGCACACGCTCCCTGAGCGCCGGCCCGTCGGACGCGCCGCCGGGGGACTCGAAGGCCGCGACCCGATCCGAGCCCGATCCGCCGGTGGGCCGCGGGACGGAATCAGCGGTTCCACCGGTGGGCAGGGGGACGGGATCGGCGGTTCCATCGGTGGGCCGGGGCCGGAGATCGGCGGCGAGCGACGGTTCGCCGGCCCAGGTGGCGAACGAACGGATCGCGGCCACATGGCGGTTCCAGGTGCGCGGCGAAACGTCCGGCCAGCTCACGGCGAAGATCTCGGACAGCCGGGTGGCGGTCAGGCCGGCCAGGGGAGTGCGATCGCCGGCGAGCCGGGCGACGCGGTGCAGGGTCTGACCGTAGGCGCGGGCGGTGGCGGGGCGCAGCGGGGCGAGGAAGTCGTTCACCGCCGGCCCGAGCAGACGACCCCGCTCCTCGGGCACGTCCAGGGCCGCCGCACGGCGCAGCAGGAAGTCGCGCTCGGCCGTGTTGCGGGCCAGGGATGCCGCTCGTTCCAGCTCGTGCCGGGCCTCGGCGAGGCGGCCGAGCCGGGCCAGCAGGTCACCGCGGACGCCCGGCAGCAGGTGGTAGTCCGCCATCTGCGGGTCGGCCGGCAACTCGTCGAGCAGGTCGAGGCCGGCCCGCGGCCCGTGCGCGAACGCCACCGCGACCGCCCGGTTCAGCCGGACGACCGGGGTCGGCAGCACGCGCTCCAAGGCCTGGTAGAGCGTGCTGATGCGTACCCAATCGGTCTCTTCGGCGGTGTGGCAGACCGCAATGGCCGCCTGCAGCACATAGGGACCGGTCGGGCCGCCCGCCTCCCGGGCACGCAGCATCGCGGCGAAACCCCGGTGGATGAGCAGCTGATCCCAGCGGCCCCGGTTCTGTTCGTGCAGCGGGATCGGCTCGCCGGCCGGCCCGGTACGCGCCGCCGACCGGGACTGCTGGATCTCCATGAGCGCCACGAGGCCGTGCACCTCGGCCTGGTCCGGGGCGAGCACGGCGAGCATCCGGCCGAGCCGCAGCGCCTCCAGGCACAGATCGGCGCGGATCAGGCCGGCGCCGGAGGTGGCCGCGTAACCCTCGTTGAAGATCAAGTAGATGACCTCCAGCACGGACGGGAGCTGGGTGGACGGCTGGTAGGACACGCCCGCCTCGGCGAGGGTCCGCTTGGCCGCGGCGATCCGCTGCACGATGACCTGCTCGCCGACCAGGAACGCGCGGGCGATCTCCGCGGGGCTCAGGCCGGCGATGACGCGGAGGGTGAGTGCGACCCGGGCCTCCGTCGGCAGCACCGGATGACACGCGGTGAACATCAGCCGGAGAACGTCGTCCTCGGTCGCTTCCGGCAGCCGGGCCAGGTCGGGGGCGAGCCGCTCGCGGGTGCGCGACCGCCTGATGTGATCCACGGCCCGGCGCTTGGCGATCGTCGTCAGCCACGCGCCCGGATTATCGGGGATCCCGGTCGCCGGCCACTGTTCCAGGGCGGCGACCAGGGCGTCCTGTGCCAGTTCCTCGGCCAGGCCGACGTCGTGCACCAGCCGCAGGAGCCCGGCGACGATGCGCGCGGACTCCTGCTTCCAGACGGCGCCGACCGTGGCCGAGAGATCCGTCACGGGCCGTAGACCTGGTGGACCATGCTCTCGCCGTCACCGACGATCCCGCGGAAACGGCGGCAGAGCTCGATCGCCTCCTCCTTGGAGCGGACCTCGATCAGGGCGAACCCACCGATCGCCTCCTTCGCCTCGGTGAACGGCCCGTCGGTGACGGTGATCTCGTTCCCCGCCGAGGTCATCCTGAAGCCGGCCGGGTCCAGGCCGCCGGTGGCGAGCAGAACACCGGAGGCGGTCAGTTCCTCGACGAACGCGGCCATGTCGGCGTAGAGCTTCGCGTCCGGTTCGGCTCCGCCGGCCTTCTGCATCATCAGGTAACGCATCGTGTGTCTCCGTTTCGTCGTGCCTGCTTCTGCACCGGCGTCGAACCAGCTGATGTGACAGGTAATCGAAGCATTACCTGTCACATCGGCGGGACCGACGTCCGGGTGCCACCGACGAAGGAGCTTGCACATGACCGCCGCACTCGCCACCCGTACCGTCGCCGTGACGTCGCGCCAGGCGGCACTGGCCGCCGCCGGACCGCTCTGGGCGGCGGTGTCGCTCACCCAGGCCGCCTTCCGCGACGGCTTCGATCTGCTGCGGCATCCGCTCAGCCTGCTCAGCACCGGCTCGCTCGGCTGGGTGCAGATCGCTAACTTCGTGGTGGCCGGCCTGCTCATGGCTGCCGGCGCCGGCAGCCTGGACGGGAGGTGGGCGCCGCGTCTGACCCGGGTGGCGGGCTTCGGCATGATCGCCGCCGGTCTGCTGGTGATGGACCCCGGTGGCGGCTTCCCGGCAGGCCACGACGAGGTGCCGGCGACGATGAGCTGGCACGCGATCGGGCACATGGCGGCCGGCACCGTCTCCTTCATCGCCCTGATCGGCGCCTGTTACGTGCTGGCGAAGCGCGCCACGACACGGAGTTCCGCGGTTGCCGCTGCGGTCTCGGGAACCGCGCTGCTGGCCGGCGACCTGTGGGCGATGTCCGGCGGCGTGGCCGGCACGCTGACCCTGGCGGCCGGCGCGATCACCGCGATGCTCTTCCTCTCGTTCGCCGCCCTGCGCTCGAACTGAACCGGCCGGGGCCGTCATCGCGCACAACGCGGTGTTCGATGATCGCCCCGGCATCCCTCCGCCGGCTATCGGGCCGGGAACCGCAGGATGCGGTCGTCGCCGTCGCGTACGTCACCTCGCCCGTCGGTGTTCGACGTGGTGAGCCAGAGTGCGCCGTCCGGTGCCACCTGCACCGTCCGCAGCCGCCCGTAGGTGCCCACCAGCTCGGCCCTGGGACTGCCGGGCCCGGTGTTCCCGAACGGGACCGTCCACAGGCGCTCGCCGCGGAGCGCGGCCACATACATGTCGCCGCCGGCGATCGCCATGCCGGACGGGGACGCCTCCCGGGTCTGCCAGGTGACGGCCGGATTCGTGAACTTGCCGCCGGCCGTGTCGCCCTCGCCCTCGACCTCCGGCCAGCCGTAATTGCGCCCCGGACGGATCTCGTTGATCTCGTCGACGTCGTTCTGCCCGAACTCGGTGGCCCACAGGTTGTTCCCGGCATCCCAGGCCAGGCCCTGGACGTTGCGGTGGCCGAGGCTGTAGACGGGCGAGCCGCTGATCGGATTGTCGCGGGGCGGCTTCCCGTCGGGGTCGAGGCGCAGGATCTTGCCGTTGGGGCTCGCCGGGTCCTGGGAGCTGGCGGTGTCGCCGGCGTCGCCGGTGCCCGCGTAGAGCATGCCGTCCGGGCCGAACGCGATCCGGCCGCCGTTGTGGAAGCTCGACCTGGCGATGCCGCCGAAGACGAGTTCCTGCTCTCCGCCGGAGAGGTCGAACCGGACGATGCGGTTGTCCTCGGCGGTGGTCAGGTAGGCGTACACCAGGTTGCCGGGGGAGACGGCGAGGCCGAGCAGCCCGCCTTCGCCGCTGGCCTCGACCCCTTGGACCACGCGGATCTCGCGGGGTTCGCCGCCGGGCGTGAGCCGCAGGATCCGGCCGGTGCCGCGTTCACCGATCAGGGCGTCACCGCCGGGCAGGAACGCCAGGCCCCACGGCACGTCGAGGCCCCGGGCGACCTCCTCGGGCGCCGACAGGTCGTAGGAGGTCACCGACCCCGGCGGGATCGACGGGTTCGTGGCGGCGGCTCCGCTGCCGCCGCAACCGGCGGCGCCGGCCAGGAGCAGGATGACCAGGGCCGGTCTCACAGCGATGCGCATTCTTCTCCTACTGCTGAGGTGTCGTTGCATCAAGGACACCGGTGGGACCCGCCGGGTTCCGCCGCCGTGCGGCGATTTTCACACGTCTGGCGGCGATCCACTGCTCGACCTGCTCGCCCAGCCACACCTTGCCCTGAGCCAGGTGGGCGACCGGCGCGGGAAAGTCCTTCTGCACGGTGATCTGGTAGATGCGCTGGCGGCTGAGGTCGCCGAGCAGCAGTCCGACCTCGGTGGTGCCGACGAGATAGATATGCGGGGCCATGCAAGGGACTATAGTCTCAGGACTAGTAAAGATCATCTTCGGGTACGTGAGCGACGTGCTCCCCGGCACGCCGCAGTGGTGCGCGGCGCCCGGTACGCGATGATCGCGGGGTGCAGACAACGCAGGCCGGCGACTTCCGGCGGGTGGCCCGGCCGGACGCCGGACTCTTCACCCACCGGGTCAACTATCCGATCGCGGCCCACCTCGGTGCACTGGCCCACCGGCTCGGGCTCCGGCCCATCGTTCTCACCCTGATCAACCTGGTGCTCGGGCTCGCGGGTTCGGCGCTGCTCGTCGCCGCGGCTCCGGCGCCGGCCGCCGCGGCGGGGGCGTGGCTGCTGTGGCAGGCCGCGTACCTGGCCGACTGCGCCGACGGTCAGCTGGCCCGGGTCACCGGCACCGCCTCGGCGGCCGGTGGGCGTCTCGACGTGCTGGTCGACGTGGCCGTACAGACCGGGATCGTGATCGCCGTCGTGATGTCCGCCGGTGACCTGCCGGCCTGGCTGGTGGCGTTGTTCGCCGCCGGGTGGATGATCTCCATGGTGACGTCGGTGCTGGCCCGCGACGGCGCGAACGTCAGCCTGCTGCCGTCGCGAAGCCTGCCGGTCCAGGCGGTGAAGATGGTCCGCGACCATGGTTTCAAGGTGACCGTGATCGCGGTGGCCGCCGCCTCCGGGCCCGGCCCGACGATCTGGCTGATCGCCGGCTACACCGTCCTGAACTGCGGATTCCTGCTCGCTTCGATCGCCCGCTCCGCCGCCCCGGCGTAGGCGGCGGCCCGCCCCAGCTCCTCCTCGATGCGGATCAGCTGGTTGTACTTGGCGGTCCGGTCACTGCGCGACAGCGAACCGGTCTTGATCTGCCCGCAGCCGGTGGCCACGGCCAGGTCGGCGATGGTGGTGTCCTCGGTCTCGCCGGACCGGTGCGACATCACCACCCGGTACCCGGCCCGGTGCGCGGTGTCGACGGTGCGCAGCGTCTCGGTGAGCGTGCCGATCTGGTTCACCTTCACCAGGATCGCGTTGGCATAACCACCCTCGATGCCACTGGCCAGGCGATCGGCGTCGGTGCAGAACACGTCGTCGCCGACCAGCTGCAGGCGGTCGCCGGCCTTCGCGGTGAGCCGCTTCCAGCCGGTGAAGTCGTCCTCGGCCATCGGGTCCTCGATCGAACTGATCGGATACCGTCCGGCCAGGTCCAGCAGGTACGCGATGTGCTCGTCCACGCTGCGGGTGCGCTTCTCCCCGGCGTACACATAGGCCCCGTCGTGGAAGAACTCGGAGCTGGCCGGATCGAGGCAGACGGTGATGTCGGCGCCCGGCCGGTAACCGGAGTCCTCGATGGCCCCGACCACGAACCCCAGTGCCTCGTCGGCGTCGGCGAAGTCCGGTGCGAAGCCGCCCTCGTCGCCGACGTTGGTGCTGTGCCCGGCCGCGGCCAGCTGCCGCCGCAGGGTGTGGAACACCTCGGAGCCCATCCGGACGGCCTCGAAGAACGTCGGCGCGCCCACCGGGGTGATCATGAACTCCTGGAAGTCGAGCGGGTTGTCGGCGTGCGCACCGCCGTTCACGATGTTCATCATGGGCACCGGCAGCAGCCGCGCCCCGACACCGCCGACATAGCGGTACAGCGGCTGCCGGTGCGCGGCCGCGGCGGCCTTCACCACGGCCAGCGACACCCCGAGGATCGCGTTCGCACCGAGCCGGCCCTTGTTCTTCGTACCGTCCAGCTCGATCATCGTGGTGTCGATCAGCGACTGCTCCTCGGCGTGCAGGCCGGTCACCGCCGCGGCGATCTCACCGTTGACCGCGGCGACCGCCCGGCTCACGCCCTTGCCGTGGAACCGGTCCGGGTCGCCGTCGCGTAACTCGACCGCCTCGTTCGCGCCGGTCGATGCACCCGACGGCACGGCCGCACGTCCCGTCGAACCGTCCGCGAGCACCACGTCCACCTCGACACTCGGGTTGCCCCGGCTGTCCAGGATCTGCCGCCCGATCACCCGGCTGATGACAGTCATCGATCAAACCCCCTTCTGGTTGTACGAGGGGAAGCGTGGCCGCCCGCCCGCGGTGTTGTCATCGCGAGAAGTGACACGTTGACCCGTACCCCGAGGTGCGGGTTTAGGGTCGCGGGATGCGAGTGGGGGAGTTGGCGCGCCGGACCGGGACGACGATCCGGGCGCTGCGGTACTACGAGGAGGCCGGCCTCGTCGTGCCGCGACGGCTGGGTAACGGCTACCGCGACTACGAGCCGATCGCCGAACGGCAGGTCGCCCAGATCCGCGAACTGATGGCCCTCGGCCTGTCCGTCGAGGAGACCCGGCCGTTCGTCGAGTCGATCGCCAACGACGACGACGTGTGCGCCGCGGCCGTGGCGACGTTCCGCAGCACCGTCAGCGGCCTCCAGGAGCGCATCGGTGAACTGACCGCCCAGCGGGAGGCCCTCGACGCCCGGATCGACGCGGCTGCCCGCCGCATCGTGACCGGCCCGCCCGCGCCCGGCGCCGATCCGGCCGGACTCGTCGGCGGACCGCTGCCCGGCCTGCACTTCTATGCCAGCGACGGACGGCCGGTCGCCCTGGATGCGCTGGGTCCCGGCCGCACGGTCGTGTTCGTCTACCCGCTGACCGGCCGCCCCGGCGTCGACCTGCCCCGCGGCCTGCTCGAGGTGCACGGCGCCCGCAGCCAGGACAGCTGGTTGCGCGACCACCACGCCGAACTGCTCGGCGCCGGCGCGGCCCGGGTGTACGGCCTGTCCGCCCAGTCGACCGGCTACCAGCGCGAACTCGCGTACCGGCTGCGGCTGCCGTACCCGCTAATCCCGGACCCGAAGCTGACCCTGGCCGCCGGGACCGGCCTGCCCACCCGCACCGACGGCGCCCTGACCGTCTACGAGCGGCTCACCCTGATCGTCGCCGACGACCGGGTGGAACACGTCTTCCACCCGATCCCGGCACCGGCCTCACACGCCCTCGACGTGATGCGCTGGCTCAGCCAGGGCCGCTAGGTAGTGTGCCGGAGTCGTGTCTGCGGCCTCCCGCAGCAAAGCTGAAACAGGCCAAGCCGCCGAATCTTGTACGGTGCCTGCGTGGAAGATGGGAACCTGCGTCTCGCGGTCCTCGAAGCGCTCCTCGAGTCCGGTGTGATCCCGCGTGCGACGTCATGACCATGATCTGGAAGTACTGGGACGGCGAGAGCGACGAATTCTGCATCCGATCCTTCGACGGCATCGCCGAGGCCCTGCCGAACCTGCGAAAACTCGCCGTCGACATGTACACGGGCAGCGACCTCACACCCCTGGCCGGCTGCACGGACCTGCACACGCTGCACCTCTACGGCGGGTTCAGCGTCACCGACCTCGGCCCGCTCGCCTCGCTCACCGCCCTGCGTGACCTCAGGCTGGGCCACTGCGTGACATGCCGGCCCTGCGGCAATTCACCTGCCTGCAGACCGTCCACCGCGCCAGCAAGCCCATCCCGATGCGCACCGCGTTCGACAACGCCCGCGTCCTGGAAGAGATCCAGGCCCGCGGCGTGACCGTTCGCATCAACTAGCGACATCGATCCGACCCCGGTTCAGTGCCGCGTACAGCGAGCCGTGACCCCGCCGGTGCTCGTCGGCCAGGTCAGTTCCACCAGCGACCGCACCGCTGTGTCCGCGCACAGTGGCGCGTTGAAACTCGAGCCAGGCCGTGTTTCGCAGCCGCTGGTGCTCGTGCTGAGTCCTGGCGTGGCGGTGATCGACAAAGGTTGAGGTCCTCGGTGGATCGGTTGACGACCAAGCAGACCGAAGACCTTCCGAAGACCTCGTGCCGAGCGAAAGGCGGGCATCCGCCTTTCGACCCCCAGGCGTACCGGCTGCGTCATGCCGTTGAATGCGGCATCAACCAGCTCAAACAACACCGCACAATGGCCACCCGGTACGACGAACTCGCCGTCCGCTACGAAGCCACCCTCACCATCGCCGCCATCACCCAATGGCTCCGCGCCCTACGAAACACGGCCTGGGTGCTCAGCTGCGGGCCTCTGCGGTGATCGAGCGCCTGACCATGCCGGGGCTCCCGGGGCGGGAGGGGCGGTGGACTTGCCTCGGCTGCCGCGGCCATCGGAATCCACAGACAAAATGACGCCCCCATTGTGGCTGGAATCTCGCGGGATCCGTCATTAGA
The DNA here is from genome assembly GCF_040639655.1 of Actinoplanes sp. NPDC023801. Taxonomy (NCBI): domain Bacteria; kingdom Bacillati; phylum Actinomycetota; class Actinomycetes; order Micromonosporales; family Micromonosporaceae; genus Actinoplanes; species Actinoplanes sp. NPDC023801. Next base: position 71,168 of record NZ_JBFAAI010000027.1, read on the forward strand.
CCACGCGGCGTCCGCATAAAACCTCGGATCGGCAAACGGAAAAGATCCTACTTACTCGCGATAATGCGCTGGCCTCGAGCTCTTTCCGCGTATATCGGACGGTGCAGTGAACATACGCAATACTAGGCATCAAGGAAATGACAGGCCGATTTCACGATGTGTAGGAGAGTCTCATGAAGGTACCGTGTTTCCGCACTTCCCCGGCGCGCGCTGCGGCCGCTGCCGCACTCGCGACAGCCGCTCTCGGCGCCGCCGTTCCGAGCATCGTTCACGCGGCTCCAGCGGCCCCCGGCGACCGCAGCCTTGTCGCCGTCCTGCAGAACACCAGCAGTGTGCGACTCACCTTGGCCGAGGCTGAGACCGAAGTCGTGGAAGGAGAGTGGACCACCGAACCGCCGAGGGTCATCAAGAATGGCGGGAGCGGCCGCTTCGGGTCAATGTCGGACGGTGACAAGACCGGTACCGAGGCGACGATCGTCTACAGGACCAAGTACGGCGCGGTGGAGGTCCACTGGGAACAGACGTGGAAGAAGCAGAACCAGCTGATCACGTGTGATGCTCCCGCAGAGCTGAGGTGCGATGTGTCGACCACCGGGACAACGGAAAAGAGGGCTGCCATCGCCCTTTCCAACGCCTGATCGGCCGGTGTGGAGAAGTGACGCCCCACCCGGGCGCGGCGCCGAGTGCCTGCCGGGCACCGGCGTCGGCAACCAGATCGATACAGCCCTGACGTTCTGCCAATGGCGGAACCGGCCATGGCCGATCCGGTCGACCTATTAAAACTGATCCAGCGCGGCTTGCCCTCGATACCGCGTGCCCCGGCGTAGGCGATGGGCCGGGAGCACCAGGCGTACGCCGACGCCTCACGGTCGGCGCCTCCCCACGTCCTGTGGGTCCGCAGGGCTGCTGTCCTGTCGCCTCGTGGCGCCGGACGCCATGCCAGCCACCCTGCAGCGCTCCTGTAAATCGTGTCCCCGCCTATGGGGATCTTTTGTAGTGGGCTGACGCGTGGAAACAACGGGGCTGGGGCCAGAGCGCTGCGACTGAGTCGGAGCGCTCTGGCATCAGTTGGCTTCGCGCCCTGCGAAACACGGCCTAGTCGGCGAGGCGCCGGCGCACGTCGGCGGCCCCGGCGTGGCCGATGTCGGTCAGCAGTGTGCAAGCGGCCTGCCAGTGCTCGCGGGCGCCGGTATCGTCACCGACCGCCTGGCACGTGTCGCCGAGGTGTGCCAGAAGCCCGGCCTCGATGATCGGGTCGGTGATGTCCCGAGCCTTGCGGAGTCCTCGTTCGTACAGGTCGATCGCTGCCTCGTAACGGCCGAGATCGTGGTGTGCCCGGCCCAGCACGTCCAGTCCGAGCGCCTCACTGGCCGCGTTCCCGGTCCGCCGGTGCAGCATCAGCGCACGCTCGTGGTGTTCCAGCGCCTGCACGGGCTCGCCGCGGCCGGCGAGATACCAGCCGACGGCGTTGCACGCCTTGCCCTCCCAGCCGGGATGGTCCAGCTCCCGCCACAGCTCCATGGACCGCCGGGCGTGTTCGAGGGCGCGGTCCAGGTCGGCCTGCAACCAGCACACGTACGACAATACGTACAGGGTCTCGGCCTCCCCGGCCCGGTCGCCGGCCTCCCGGCACAGCCGGGTCGCGTCGTGCAGGTGGGTGTACGCGTCGTCGAAGCGTTCGAGGCGACCGGCGGTGACGGCCAGGAACCGGTGCGCGTACGCGGCCGCCGGGCGGTCCGCCAGCCCCGTGGCGGCGCGGAGCGCGACAGCCCACGCGGCGTCCTCCTCCTGCCAGCGGCGCTGGTCGTTCAGGACCGTGTCCAGTGCCCAGGTCAGCTGCCAGGCGTGCCGGTCCATCCCTTCGTCCTTCGCCTGACGCAGGCTCGACATCAAGACCGCACGCTCGGTGTTCAGCCACTCCAGTGCGGCCTTGACGTCGAACCGCGACTTCTGCCCGGCATCCTCGGCGGATCCGCGGACCAACGCGGGAACCGGTGGACGGGTCGGGTTCAGGACCAGCTCCGCCTCGTACGCCGTGTGGGTGTAGTGGTCCAGCAGTCGGGTCAGCGAGGCTCGGCGCTCGTCGTCCGGCTCCGTCTCGCGCGCGAGGTCGCGGGCATACCGGCGCAGCAGGTCGTGCATCCGGTACCGGCCGGGCAGGTGCTCGGTGAGCAGGCTGGCGTCGGTGAGCTCGCGCAGCCGTCGCTCGCCGTCGGCCGGTGCGGCGGCGAGGAGCGCGGTGGCGGCGGTGGCGCTGATGTCCGCGCCGCCGGTCAGCCCGAGCAGCCGGAAGAGGCGGGCCGCAGCCGGGCTGAGGGCGCGGTACGACCAGGAGAACACCGCTCGGACACCGCCCAGTACGTCCGGGTGCGGCCGGCCGAGTTCGAGGGCGAGGGTTGCCGGCGAGAAGCCGGTGTGCCGGATCCGCGCGGCGACGAGCGCCAGAGCCAGCGGGTGGTGCCCGCAGGCCGCCACGACGGCGGCACCGGCCTCGGCATCCCACCCGGCTCCGCCGATCCGGCGGCGAAGCAGCTCGATCGCCTCCGTACGGTCCGGCGGTTCCAGCGACAAGGGGTGGGCGCCGACCTCGGCGACCAGCTCGGCCAGCCGGTGCCGGCTGGTGACGATCGTGCGGACGGCGGGTGCACCGGCCAGCAGCGGTCGGACCTGGTCGGCATCGAACGCGTTGTCCAGCACCACGAGCACCCGGCGGCCGGACAGCCGGCTCCGGTAGAGCGCCGCCTGGGCGTCGCGGCCCTGCGGGATGCGATCCGGATCCACGCCGAGCGCGTCGAGGAACCCACGGACCGCCTCCGCGGGATCGACGGTCTCCCGGCCGGGGTCGAAGCCGCGGAGGTCCACGTAGAGCTGACCGTCGGGGAAGTCCGCGGCCACCCGGTGCGCCCAGTGCACCGCCAAGGCGGTCTTACCGACGCCCGCCAGACCGGTGATCGTGACGACCCGCGCCGTGGTGGCGTGCAGGTCCGCCAGCGCCGCGGCACGGCCGGCGAAACCCTCCACGTCGGCCGGCAGCTGGGCCGGTGCGGGCGCCGGCGCTGATGGCGGTGCCGACGGCGCGGGCTTTGTTCGCCGGCGCAGTTCGGTGTGGACGGCGGTCAGCACCTCGTGGCGCCGGCGCCAGTCCGCCAGCTCGGGCTCCGTGCCACGGCATGCCCGGATCAGCGGACCGACCAGGGTGTCGAAGTCCGGTGGGCGCTTGATCTCGCCGTTCAGGATCGCGTACAACTGCGCCCGGCTGATCCGCAGTTCGCGCGCAACGCCGGACAGGTCACGGCCCGAGGCGCGCCACCGCTGTCGCAGCTCGGCGCAGAACGCCGCCACTGGGCCTTCCCGTACCACACCCATCTGTTCCCCCGTGTCTGGTCCAGTCCGGACCTGTCCGGTGTCCGGATCCGCGCCGGTGTCCACTATCGGCATCGAAGCGGGCGAATTCCAGTCCTGGTCGGCGTCGATGCATCGCGGTTCGGTGATCCGCTTCGCTGGGCGGACTCCGACGAGAAGGGGACTCGATGGAACTGCGGTTACTGGGGCCGGTGGAAGTGCGGCTCGACGGGCGGCTGCTTGATCTCGGGCCGCCGCGGCAACGCTGCGTCTTCGCGGCCCTGGCCGTCGACGTCGGCCGGCCGGTCCAGGTCGACACGATCGTCGACCGGGTCTGGGACGAGTCGCCGCCGCCGTCAGCACGCGAGTCGGTGTACGTCTACGTCGGCCGGCTGCGGAAGGCCCTGCTGCGCGCCCTGGCACCCGCGGATCTGGTGCGGCGCTCCGGTGGGTACCAGCTGGAGGCCGAGACCGACCAGGTGGACCTGCACCGGTTCCGGCTCGCGGTGCACCGGGCGGGACAGCCGGGCCGCCCGTCGGCCGACCGCCTCGCCGCGCTGCGGGCCGCGATGGCCGTGTGGCGGGGTGCGCCGCTCGCCGACCTGGACGCCGAGTGGGCGTAGCGGCTGCGTACCGGCTGGCAGCGGGAATACGCTGCGGCGCTGGCCGGCTGGGCGCACGCCGAGATCGACGCGGGCAACGCCGGGGTGACGATCGGGCGGCTCAGTGCGGCGCTGGACCGGGATCCGCTCGACGAGTCCGCCGCCGCCGCACTGATCAGGGCCCTGCATGCGATCGGCCGGGTCGTGGACGCGCTGACCTGGTACCGCCGCGTCAGGGACCGGATCGTCGCGGAGGTGGGGGTGGAGCCGGGCCCGTTCCTGCGCCGGGTCCACGACGCCGTCCTGCGGGGCGCGGCGGTCGCGGCCGGCCCCGCGGGACCGGCCGCCGCGACGCCGGACCCGCCGGCCGCGGGGCCGGACCGGGAGCACAGTGCGGTCGACCGGTGCCACGATCTCGCGCGGGCGCTCGCGTTGGCGGGCCACCCGGACCGTGCCCTGCACCACGCACGACAGGCGGCGGCTGGATACCGGGCCGCCGGCGACCGGACCGGTGAAGGCCGTGCGTATCTCACCCTCGGCAGGTGCGAGATGCAGTTGGGCGACGTGCCGGCCGGCCGGCGGACCGCCTGGCACGGGCTGGAACTGCTCCGCGACGCCGGCGACGCCATGGGTGAGGCGGACGGGTGGCAGACCGTCGGCGAAGCCGACCTGCACCTCGGGCGGCACACCGACGCGATGCGGTGCTTCTGGTCGAGCCTGACGCTGTACCGGCGGCTGGGAGCGACCGAGCTGGAGGCCCAGGTGCTGCGGCATCTGGGCACGGCCTACGCCGCGACGACAGACCGGCCGCTCGAGGGTCCGCCGCTGCCGCCGGCGGGCGCTGGGTTTCGGCCAGAAACAGTCAAGGTCGTCGGCACACCCTGACCGGACACGAGCCGACATCACGGTTCGTGCCTGCGCCTTCACCTTCATGGGGGATCGATGAACCTACGCTTCAAACGCTGGTCGACGGCCGTCCTCACGGTCGCGGCCTTGGCGGTGCCCGGATTCGTACCGGCGGCTGCGTCCGCCGCCCCCGCCGCGGTCACCGCCGCGCCGGGTGGGCCCGGGCTCGGACCGGACCCGGCACCCGCGCTCCGGCCGAGCCTGGCGGCGGCTCTGCCGGCCCTCGGGCCGCAGATCACCCGCAGCGAGATCCTCGCCCGCGCGAAGCGCTGGTACGACTGGGGAAACGTGAACTACAGCCAGGACCAGAGCGACGCGGTAACCGACGGTGACTTGCACAAGTACCGGCCCGACTGCTCCGGCTACGTGTCCATGGCGTGGCACCTGCCGAAGAAGAGCGACGGCTGGGATCTCAACACCGGCGACTTCGCGACCTGGTCGGGCGTGACCCGGCTGAACAGTTTCAATGACCTCAAGCCCGGCGACGCCCTGCTCAGCGACGGACACATCGTGCTGTTCGAGCGGTGGGCCAACGCGGCTCGCACACGGCTGTGGATCTACGACGAGTACGCCTACGGCCAGGTGGTCCGGCACGCCGAGATGGACCTCAGCAGGTACAGCGGCTCGTTCTCTCCGATCCGGTACCGCAACGCGATCGACTCCGAGTCCGCCGTCGGTGGTCGTTGGGGTGATTTCGATGGTGATGGCCGGCCGGATGTGGCGGGTGTCGCCGGTGGTGATCTGTGGGTGCATCGTGGTGCGGGTTC
>NZ_JBFAAI010000027.1:76884-122142 GCF_040639655.1 Actinoplanes sp. NPDC023801
GCGTTTGCGGGGTTCGTGTCGATCGGCGCCGGGTTCGGGGTGTTCCGCGAGATTCTGCCGTTCGCTGACTTCAACGGTGACGGCAAGCCCGATTTCGCCGGGGTCGCGGGCGGGGATCTGTGGATGCATCGCAACGTCAGTACGCCGGGGACGATCTCGTTCGCGGCGTCGGGTGCTGCGGTGTCGGGTGGCTGGGGCACGGTGTCGAGGTTCGCCGCGGCGGACGCCGACGTGGACGGCAAGGCCGACGTGGTCGGCTACAACGGCGGAGACCAGTTGATGATCTGGCGTTCCACCGGCACCGCGACCAGTTTCAACTTCGCTGGGTACGCGGCCTTCGGTACCACCTGGTCCAACTTCAACCGCCTCCTCACCACCGCAGCAACCAACTAGACCGTGATGTCCGAGGAAATCGCGGCACATCGTTGATCGAAAGACGACGAGGTCTCCGAGGGAAGGTTCGACGCAAGAAGAACCCGACACCGGAGACCTCGTCGGTCGCTCAGTCGCCGAGCTCGACGATCTCGCGGCCCAGCGGCCAGAAGGCGACCGGGACGAGCTTGAAGTTGGCGATGCCGAAGGGGATGCCGATGATCGTTACGCACTGGGCGATCCCGGCGATGAGGTGGGTCAGAGCCAGCCACCATCCGGCCAGGACGACCCACAGGACGTTGGCGACACCGGAGGCGACGCCTGCGGTGGGGCGGCTCACCACGGTCCGGCCGAACGGCCACAACGAGTAGACGGCCAGGCGCAGCGACGCCACGCCGAACGGGATGGTGACGATCAGGGCGAAGCAGATCAGCGCGGCCACGCCGTACCCGATCGCCAGAACGAATCCGCTGCCGAAGATGAACCACAGGACATTGAGGATGAGTCGCACATCCCCAGGATGACCCCTGCCCGCCACCCTGCCCGGCATCGTCAGGCGCCGGGCAGGGATCACGGCGGGCGCCTCGCCCGTCAGTTGCGGTAGCGGTAGACGATCCGGCCTCGGGTCAGGTCGTACGGGCTGAGTTCGACAAGCACCCGGTCGGCCAGCAGGACCCGGATGTAGTTCTTGCGGACCTTGCCGCTGATGTGTGCCAGCACCGTGTGCCCGTTCTGCAGCTCCACCCGGAAGGTGGCGTTACGCATGCATTCGACAACGGTGCCCTCGAGTTGGATGCCTTCGGCGGCCTTGGTCATTTGCGCTCCGTCCGATTGTTGTGCGGGCGCAGCACCAGTTCCAGGTTGCTGCCGCCGCGGCGGGCGCCGGCCTTCTCGAACAGGGCCAGCGCCGCGGTGTTGGACTGGTTGACGTCCGCGGAGGCGGAGCCGGCGCCCCGCCGGTGTGCCGCGCCGAGGACCTCGGCGAGCAGTGCCCGGCCGACGCCTTGCCGCCGCATGCCGGCGCGCACCGCGAGCAGGCCGATTCGGGGCTGCCGGGGCAGCGGGACCACCCTGGCCAGGCCGATGTACGCGCCGTCGTGTGCGGCGACCACGTACCGGGACGGGTCCAGCAGGGTGTCGCCGTCCGGGCGGGACACCACCTCGGCCGGCATGTTCTCCCAGCCCACCGTGGCCTCCGCCTCGGCCCGTACGACCCGGTCGAGTTCGCGGAGAGGGCCCTCCTCGGCCGCGCCGGCCGGCAGGATCGTCACCCCCGGCGGCGGTGTCACCGCGCCGAGGCCGGTCACCAGCGGGTCGGTGGACAGCACGTACTCCCACTCGCGGCGCCGGGGCCCGAACCCGGTCCGCTCCCACCTGGTCAGCAGATCCAGGTCAGCCTCGTCGACGACGGTGTACAGCGGTTTCGGCAGCGTGGCAAGCATCGCGCCGGCGATCTGGTCGAAGACGGCACCCTGCCACGCGTCGATGCTGAGGAAACTGCGCCCGTCGGGGCGGCGCCAGACCTCGCCACGGCCGACCACCAGGTCGTCGCCGAGAGCATGCCAGTGCCGTTCGGACACCTGCGTGACCACGACAGTGTTGTTCATTGATGTCGCCTTTCGGAATGTCTTGTCGAGACGCTCCCGGCGACGATCGGATCAGTCGCGCGACCGTGACGGCGAGGGGAGCACCCACATCGATGCATGGTTCACGGGGGCTCACCTCCTCAAGCAGTGCCACGGCCGCCCGGAGGCTATCGCCGCCGGGCCGGTCGTGTCCAACCCTTAAGGCTCCGTTCATCCCGTTCGTGGGCCGGCGTTCGCTGTGTCCTGGTGCAATGCCGTGTCTTCGACGGTGAGCAACGGGGGAACCAGGAACGTGACAGCGACGACCTCGCCGGGACCGCACGTACGGCGGCCGGAGATGAAGGCTCTGACCGGGCTGCGGGCGGTGGCCGCGATCGGCGTCGTCGTCTCGCACACCGGGGTGCCGAAGAGCCTGCCCGAGGAGCTCGCCAAGATCGCCCAGTGGGGATACATCGGCGTACCGATGTTCTTCATGCTGTCCGGTGTCGTCCTCGCGTACAACTACCCTGACCTGCGGTTCTGGGAGGGGCGGCGGACGATCCGGTTCTATGTCGCGCGGATCGCGCGGGTGATGCCGCTGTACTGGGCGATGATCGCCTACTGCATGGCCTACTACTACGTGGTCGGCCGCCACCAGTATCCGGTGCCGCTGCTGCAGAACATCTTCGCGGTGCAGACGTGGAGCGGCGACATCAAGGTGGCGCAGAGCTACTACAACGGCCCGGGGTGGTCCATCGGCGTCGAGATGTTCTTCTACCTGCTCTTCCCGTTCCTCATCCCGTACGTGGCCCGCCTCTATCGGCGGTTCGGCGCCCGTGGCCTGGTCACCCTGATCGCGGCGATGACCCTGGTCGTGTTCACGCTGTGGGCGTACTTCTACCTCAGCGGCCGGTCCGCGCTGCCGGCTGCCGACCCGGGTTCGGCGCACCGCTGGCTCTACCGCAATCCGCTCTGCTACCTGCCGATCTTCGTGTGCGGCATGGCGGTCGCGTTCCTCATTCCGCACGTACGCGGGTGGAGCACCCGCCGGCACCACCTCGTGCAGGCTGTCGTGGTCGGGTACGTCTTCGGGCTCGCGATGTTCCGCAGTACCGGGCCGGGCTGGGGCACCGCGTCGTACGGCCTGTTCTTCGTCGCACCGTTCGCGTTCGTGCTGGTCAGCCTGGCCACCGACCGAGGCTGGATGGCCCGTTTCCTGGCCACGGCGCCGATGATGCGGCTCGGTGTGGCCAGCTACGCGTTGTACATCACGCATCGCTGGCTGGTCGGCAAGATGCCCGCGGCCGAGTTCGTCGAGAAGGGCAGCGGGCTCGTCCCGTACGTCTCCCTGGTGATCGTGGTCTTCTTCCTGCTGCTCATCGCCGAGGGTGCCCATCAGTACATCGAGGAGCCGGCCCGCCGCTGGATCGTCAAGGTCACCCGTCGTCCGCCGGCGCCGTCCACGGCCGGCACGGTGAATTCCGCCGCCGGCCCGCGTCCGTTGGAGCCGGCAGGCGTTGTACCTGAGCGTGGCGGTGGAGAAGCCCGACGAGTGTGACCGCGTGGTCGGTGACGCCGCGTTCGTCCGTGGCGTCTTCGACGAGCTGCCGATCGCGGTGGCCGTCACCCAGGGCCCGGAGCACCGGTTGGTGGCTGCCAACACGGCCTACCGGGCCCTGACCGGGCGGCCCGCCCCGGCCGGCACCCCGATCCGCGAGCTCTTCCCCGAACTGGCCGGGCAGCAAGTCTACGAACTTCTGGACCGGGTGTACGCGTCGGAGCTGCCGGAGGCGATCCGGGAGTGGCGGATGCACCTGGTCGACCAGGAGACCGGCGCGGCGATCGAGGTGTCGCTGAACTGCCATTTCCTGCCGCACCGGTCCATGACGACCACCGACCGCAGCATGATCGTCATAGTCACCGACGTCTCCGACCGGGTACGGGAACGGCATGCCGCCCAGCAGCGGGCCGAACTGGCCGAGCAGCGGTATGCGCGGGCCGCCGACGTGATCGCGTCGCTGCAGCGGGCCCTGCTGCCGACCGGCCTGCCGGTGCTGCCGCGAGCCCGGATCGCCGCGTCGTACCTGCCGGCCGAGGTGGACACCGCGGCCGGCGGCGACTGGTTCGACGCGATCGTGCTGCCGGACGGCCGGGTCGCCCTGGTCGTCGGCGACGTCGTCGGGCACGGGGTGGCCGCCTCGGCCACCATGAGCCAGCTGCGGGCGGTCCTGCACGACCGGCTCGAGCCGGACGGCGACATCGTGGCGGCGCTTGCCGCCGCCGACCGGGTGGCCGACCGGGTGCCCGGCGCCCGCGCCGCCACCGTCTGTGTGGCCGTGCTGGACCCCGCGGACGGGTCGATCCGCTACTGCACGGCCGGGCATCCGCCACCGCTGATCGCTTCGCCGGGCGGTGCCGCCCGCTATCTGCCGCCGTCCGGTTCCGGGCCGCTGGCCTCCGGGCGGCCGCCTGCCGTCGCGGCCGCGCACCTCGACGAGGGGTCGGTGCTGGTGCTCTACAGCGACGGCATCATGGAACGCCCCGGCCGCCACCACGAGCAGGCGTCCGCTGAGCTGCTGCAGGTCGCGGGGGACGCGGCCGCCGACCGGGCTCTGCCGGACCCGGAGGCGACGGCGGCCCGGCGGGTCTGCGACCAGACGGTCGAGCTGCTGGTACGCGCCACCGGTCACATCGACGACGTCACCGTGCTGGCGGCGCAGCGGACCGGGCCGCCCGCACCGGTGCACCTGGAGACGGTCGCGACGCCGGACGCGGTTCGCGTCCTGCACCGCACGGTCGCCGGCTGGCTGGCCGGTCTGGGCGCCGCCGGCGGCGACGTCGTCGCGGTGCAGCACGCCGTCGGTGAACTGGTCACGAACGTGGTGTACCACGCCTACGCCGGCGCGCCGGGCCCGCTCGCCGTGGCCGGCACGCTGCGTCCCGACGGCACCGTGCGGATCGAGGTGTCCGACCGCGGCCGGTGGCGGGAGCGGGCCCCGGCGATCAGCGGGCAGTACCGCGGACTGGGCCTGGTGATGGCCGAGGCGATGGCCGGCCACCTGCGGATCGAACGCGGTCCCGGCGGCACCACGGCGATCGTGACGCACCGGCTCGCCGGCCCGGCCCGGCTCCTCGACCCGGACGGGATCACGCCGGTGCCGCCGCCCGGTACCGACCGGGCGGATCCCGAGCTGCTGCTGATCCTCGAGCAGCCGGCCGGCCCGCCGCCCGCGATTCGCCTGGATGGGCCGATCACCGCGCTGACCAGCGGCATGATGGCGAGGGAGCTGCAGCGGCTGACCGGCGGCGGCACCCGTGACCTGACCGTGGACCTGACCGGGGTGACCGTGCTGGCCAGCGCAGGGGTCGCGGCGCTCCAGCAGGCCGTCGCGGTGTGCCGGGAGCACGGCAGCCACCTGCGGCTGCACGCACCGTCCGGGACCGTGGCCCAGCACGTGCTCAGCCTCGTCGCCATCGCCCATGAAACCGGGAAGAGCCCATGATCTGGTTCGGCGACACGCCCGCCCTGTGCATCATCGCGCAGCCGGTCACCGCACAACGGCTGCTCCGGCTAGTGCTGACCGGCGAACTGGACGTGATCAGTGCCGCCGACCTGCGGAAACAGCTCAGTGCGGGCCTGACCACGGACCAGCCGGCGGCGGTGGAACTCGACCTGGCCGCGGTGACGTTCCTCGACGCGGCGGGCGTGCGGTGCCTGATCGACTGCCTGCACGACGTGGAGCGGGCCGGCTGCACGTTCGCGGTCATCGACCCGTCCGACGCGGTCCGGCAGGTCCTGCGGATCTCCGGCCTGATCGGCGTGCTCGGGGTGCGCTGACCGGGCTCAGCCGTCGCGGGGCGGCGCGGGCAGGGTGAGGACGAACACCGAGCCACCGCCGGGCGCGGGCTCGTAGTGGACCTCGCCGCCGTCGGCGCGGGCCATCGGCCGGCGGGTCAGTGGTTGTAGGCCACGATCCTGTTGATCAGTCCGCCGCCGGGGAAGTCGAGCATCAGGACGCCGGTACGGCTCAGCGTTCCGGCGTTCAACCGGCCCAGCAGGTACGGGTTGACGCCCTGCTGCCACAGCGCACCGCCGGCCACCCAGTAGGGCGGTGCGAGTGCCCCCGACCCGCTGGCGAAGTTGACGTGGATCCGGGCCGGGTCACCGCTGTTCGTGCTGGTCAGGAAGTTGTTCACGGTGGTGCGCTTGGCCGCGATGGCGAACGCGGTCGGCACGTTGTATTCGTCCTGGACATAGGCGGACGAGCCGTCGTTCCAGCCGGAGAACTGGTCGAGCCCGTAGGAGGCGAACCGCCCGCCGCGCGGACCGTTCAGCACGGCCAGGACGACCTTGCCACGGACCGTGCCGAGGACAGGTACGGGCGCCGCGGACGACCGGGTCACCGACGGGCCCCAGAAGAGGCCGGGGCGCGCGGCCACGTACGAGTCGAAGATGTCCGTGAAGCTCTTCTGCCCGGACGCGTCGGTGCACGAGCCGGTCGCGCCGGTGCACTCCTGCTTGAACCGCAGCAGCACCGTCTCGCCGGGGTGCGCGGCCAGGAAGGCGGACAGCCGGTTCAGCACGTCGTCGAAGTTGGCCGCCTGGTAGACGGCGCCGTGATGGATGGTGAAGGTGTTGCCGTCGTTGACCCGCGCCCGGATGTCGATCATGCGGATGCCGGCGTCCAGCTGGGCGGTCAGCGTGGCGGCGCTGTCGCCGAAGTTCTCCTGGGTCTGGGTGTAGTCGCCGCCGTGGATCGAGAGCGTCTCGTGGGTGCCCGGGATGGAGAGGGCGGCCAGGCTCCGGCCGGCCGGCAGCGCGGCCATCCAGTCGGGGTTGCGGGCGGTGGACAGGGTCCGGTAGGCCGTGTCGGCCGCGAGGGCCGCCTGCGGTGCCAGGAGCAGGCCGGCGGCGGCGATGCAGGAAACGCCGAGGGCGGCGAGAACGCGCTTCATGCGGCCTGAAGATAGCGGTCCCGGCCCCGCTGTGCCATGGCGGTATGACCGTGAAGATATATACGCCGTTCATTATCTGTTCCCCATAATGAATTCACGCATCGCCATGCGTAAATGTCTGGTTCGGGGAGGAACCGAGTGAAAAAAGCCATTGCTCTGACCAGCGTCACCCTGCTGGTCGGCAGCGCCCTCGCGGCCACCGCCGCGAGCGGTGCCGCGGCACCGCCCACCCCCATCCCCGCACCGCCCTCCGAGGCGCAGGCGGTCGACCGGGCGGACAGCATCGTCGAGGCGCGCCCCGCCGACATCGAGGCCGGGGCCGGCGAGACCTACTCCGCGTACCGCGCCAAGGTGGACGCCAACGGCGCCGCGCACGTCCGCTACACCCGGGAATACCGGGGCCTGCGCGTCTACGGCGGTGACTTCGTCGTGCACACCAAGCCGGGCGGCGTCTACGACGGCACCTCGGTCGGCCTCGACGCCCCACTCACCCTCAGCCCCACCGCCAAGGTCAGCTCGGCGAAGGCGGAGAAGGCGGCCAAGGCACGCTTCGAAGGCGAGATCACCGGCTCCGACGCCCCCGAACTGTTCGTCGACGCGAGCACCGGCACCGGCCGGCTCGCCTGGGAGACCGTCGTCAGCGGCTGGGCCGCGGACAAGCAGACCCCCTCGGAGCTGCACGTCATCACCGACGCGCAGACCGGCGCGTTCATCGGCGAGTTCGACGACATCGAGACCGTCGCCGGCACCGGCGCGAGTGTCTACTCGGGAACCGTCGCCGTCGACACCACGCTCTCCGGCTCGACGTACAGCATGATCGACCCGTCGCACGGCAACGGCCGCACCTGCGACATGAACAACCGCACCAGCGGAACCTGCACCACCTTCACCGACGCCGACAACACGTGGGGCAACGGCGCCACCGGCGACCGGCAGTCCGCTGCCGTCGACGCCCACTTCGGCGCGGCCAAGACGTTCGACTACTTCAAGAACGTGCACGGCCGCAACGGCATCTTCGGCAACGGTACGGGTGTCCCGTCGCGCGTCCACTACGGCAACGCGTACGTCAACGCGTTCTGGGACGGCTCCCAGATGACCTACGGTGACGGCTCCGGCAACACCCGCCCGCTGGTCTCGCTCGACGTGGCCGGCCACGAGATGGCCCACGGCGTGACCGAGAACATCGTCTCCGGCGGCCTGACCTACTCCGGCGAGTCCGGCGGTCTCAACGAGGCCACCAGCGACATCTTCGGCTCGATGGTCGAGTTCTACGCCAACACCGGCGCCGACCCCGGCGACTACCAGGTCGGCGAGAAGATCAACATCCGGGGCAACGGTACGCCGCTGCGGTACATGTACAACCCGACGCTCGACGGCTCGTCGCACGGCTGCTGGGCCACCAACACCAACAGCATCGACGTGCACTACTCGTCCGGCCCCGCCAACCACTTCTTCTTCAACCTGGCCGAAGGTTCCGGCGCCACGGCGTACGGCACCTCGCCGCTGTGTGGCTCCGCGCCCGCCGTGACCGGCATCGGCCGGGACAAGGCCGCCGCGATCTGGTACCGGGCGCTCGACGTCTACTTCACCTCCAACACCCGGTACGTCAACAACACCACCCCGGCCAACACCTCCCGCGCCTACACTCTGCGGGCCGCCACCGACCTGTACGGCAGCTGCTCCACCGAGTACCGCGCCGTGCAGGCCGCCTGGACGTCGGTCAACGTGGCCGGCAACGACGCCACCTGCTCGACCGGCAACGACTTCTCGGTGACGGTCGCGCCGGCGTCCGCCTCGGTGAACCCGGGCTCGTCGGCCACCGCCACCGTCACCACCGCCGTCACCAGCGGCAGCGCCCAGACCGTGGCCCTGTCCGCCTCCGGCCTGCCGAGCGGGGCGACCGCCTCGTTCAGCCCGTCGTCGGTCACCGCCGGAGGCACCTCGGCGCTGACCATCGCCACCACTACGGCCACCCCGCCCGGCACGTACGCGGTGACCGTCAACGGCGCCGGCTCGGCCGCCACCCGGACGGCGACGTTCACGCTGACCGTCAACGGCGCCGGCGGCACCTGCGGCGGCACCAACGCCACGGACGTGGCGATCCCGGACAACACCACGGTCACGTCCGCGATCACCGTCAGCGGCTGTGCCCGTAACGCCTCGGCCACCAGCACGGTCGCCGTGAACATCGTGCACACCTACGTCGGTGACCTCGTGGTCGCCCTGGTCGCCCCGGACGGCAGCGTCTACACGCTGCGGAACCGGACCGGTGGCAGCGCCGACAACATCGTCGCCACGTACACGGCCAACCTGTCGACCGAGGCCGCCAACGGCCAGTGGCGGCTGCGGGTGCAGGACGCCGCATCGGCGGACACCGGTTACATCAACACCTGGACCCTGACCCTCTGACCGCGTAGCACCCGACCGGGGTGGTGGCCACCTGGGTGGCCACCACCCCGCTCCGCGTCCGGCGCTCCTCCCACGAGCAACTCTCGCCGGCGCCCAGCGCTGTATCCCTGCCCCGGATACAGCCGTGGTTGCCGGCCGCCACGCACCGTCCGCCAACGCCCCTCGAGACAGCCGGTGAGCCGCAAATCCCCGGCTGGCTCGCACCGTTGTCACGCCCGGCTCGAGGCAGCGGTACGAGCCAGCCGCAAATGCCGCGCTGGCTGTCACCGTTGTTTCGGCCGCTTTGAGGCAGCGGTGCGTGCCAGCCGGAGATGCCGGGCTGGCTGTCACCGTTGTCTTGGCGGGCCTGCGGCAGCGGTGTGTGACAGGTGGGCGGGGTTGGGCGCGTAGTCTCGCGGCGGGCGAGGGGAGTGCCGGGGCGATGCGGTTCGAGCAGCTGGAATACCTGACGGCGGTGATCCGGCACGGGTCGCTCCGCCGGGCGGGCGAGCAACTGCACGTGTCGCAGTCGGCGCTCAGCGAGGGGATCAGCTCGCTGGAGCGGGAGCTGGGTGTGCCGCTGCTCGAGCGGCACCGGTCCGGGGCGCGGGTCAGCCGTCAGGGCCGTGACCTGCTGCCCCTGGTCGCCGAGATTCTCGCCGGGGTGGCGCAGCTCAAGGCCGCCGCCGGGGATCAGGAGCTGGCCGGCCGGACGATCCGCGTCGGCACGGTGAACGCCGGCACATCGAAACTGCTGGTTCCGGCGGTGCGCGAGTTCGGCGCCGGGCATCCGGCCACCACCGTCGATGTGGCGACCCTGCTGCAGGCGGAGATCCAGGACAGCCTGCTGGAGGGCCGGCTCGACGTGGGGCTGATCAACGTGTTCCCCGGTGACGACATCCCGGCCGCGCTGCACCACTCGGTGCTGCTGCACGGCGTGCCGGCGGTCTGCTGCCGCACCGATGATCCGCTCGCCGCGCAGGACGCGATCAACGTGGATGATCTTCGAAGGAAGCCATTCGTGGCGATGCGCCCGGGCTATCTGATGCACCGGCTCGCCCAGCGGTTGTTCGGCGACGCGCCGCCGCCCGACACGTTCTCCACCGACGGCGCGGAGATGGGCAAGACGCTGGTGGCCAGCGGTGCCGGACCGACCATCCTGCCGGACTACAGCATCCTGGGCGACCCGCTGGAGACCGCCGGGGTGATCACCGCACGGCCGCTGGCCGGCGATGTCCCGGCGGTGATGATGCTGATGCTGCGGCGGCGCTACGACCGGGTCCCGGCCGGGATCGGGGACTTCGAGGAGATCATCCAGCGGCTGGCACGTTCGGCGTAACCGATGGGGCGTTCGGCACGCCCGTACAGCTGATGCCTTGCGCTTGGTTCTAAATCTAGCGAACCTATAGGCATTAGATGGTTACACCGAAAGGGGCCGCATGTCCCTCCAGTTCCACTGGTTCCTGCCGACCAACGGCGGTGACGGCCGGCACGTCGTCGGTGGCGGTCACGGCCTCGCGCCCGGCAGTTCCGGCCGCCCCGCCGATGTCGCCTACCTCACCCAGGTCGCCCGTGCCGCCGAGGACAACGGCTTCGCGGCCGCACTCACCCCGACCGGCGCCTGGTGCGAGGACGCCTGGCTCAGCACCGCGATGCTCAGCCAGACCACGGACCGCCTCAAGTTCCTGGTCGCGTTCCGGCCCGGCGTCGTCTCGCCGTACCTGGCCGCGCAGATGGCCGGCACCTTCCAGAACATGTCCGGGGGCCGCCTGCTGCTCAACGTCGTCACCGGCGGCGAGAGCCACGAGCAGCGGATGTACGGCGACTACCTGGACAAGGACGCCCGCTACCGCCGCTGCGACGAGTTCCTGGAGATCGTCCGCCGGTTGTGGGCGGGGGAGACCGTCGACTTCCACGGCGAGCACCTCTCGGTGGACGCCGCCTCCCTCGGCCAGATCCCGGACCCCGTACCGGACATCTACTTCGGCGGATCGTCCCCGGCGGCCGGGCTCGTCGCCGCCAAGCACGCCGACGTCTACCTGACCTGGGGCGAGCCGCCGGACGCGGTGGCGAAGAAGATCGCGTGGATCCGGGGACTCGCCGCCGAACAAGGCCGGACCATCCGCTTCGGCATCCGGATGCACACGATCACCCGCGACACCGCCGAGGAGGCCTGGGCGGAGGCGGACCGGCTGCTCGCCGGGATCCCGCCGGAGGCCGTCGAGACCGTCCAGAACGGCCTGCGGCGCAGCGAGTCGGAGGGGCAGAAGCGCATGCTCGCCCTGCACAACGGGTCCCGCGACAGGCTGGAGATCTACCCGAACCTGTGGGCCGGGGTCGGCCTGGTCCGTGGCGGCGCCGGCACCGCGCTGGTCGGCAGCCACGAGCAGGTCGCCGACCGGATCGCCGAGTACGCGGCGCTCGGCATCGAGGAGTTCATCCTCTCGGCGTACCCGCATCTCGAGGGCGCCTACTGGTTCGGTGAGGGCGTCCTGCCGATCCTCGCCGAGCGTGGCCTGTGGAAGGACGAACGGCCCAGACGTCATCGCAACGCCCGGGTCCCGTTCGCCGCCGCCGGGCGATGAAGACCAATCAAGACCTTGATCCGGTACGCCTGCGTCAGGCGTTCGGTGACTTCCCCAGTGGCGTGGTGGCCGTGGCCGCCCTCGTCGACGGCATCTCGGTCGGACTGGCGGCCAGCTCGTTCACCTCGGTCAGTCTCGACCCGCCACTGGTGTCGGTGTCGATCGCGAACACCTCCAAGACCTGGCCGGATCTGCGCCGGGCCGACCACCTCGGGGTGACCGTCCTGGCCGCGCATCACGGTGAGCTGTGCCGGCAGCTCGCCGGGGCGGTCGGGCAGCGGTTCGACGGGGTGACGGTCGACGTCACCGAGAACGGCGCGGTCACGATCGGCGACGGGCTGGCCCGGTTCGACTGCACGATCCACCGCGAGGTCGAAGCCGGCGATCACACCATCGTCCTGCTGCGACTGCATGCCGTACAGCATGGCGCCGACGCCGCCGCCGGGCCGCTGGTCTTCCACCGCTCCGGGTTCGGGCGACTCTCCCCGTACCGCTGAAAGGATCTCTGACAATGCCTGCTTCTCGTCGAAGTCTTCTGATCGGCTCGCTCGGTGCCGCGTTTCTCGCCGGTTGCGGGGATGCCGATTCCGGCGCGGGCACCGGCGGTGCGGCCGGCAAGTTGCGCATCGGATATCAGCGCTTCGGCGGCCTGAGCCTGGCGAAGGTGCGCAACGACGCGCCGGACGCGGCCTGGTCGCTCTTCGAGAGCGGCCCGGCGCTGACCGAGGCACTCAAGGCCGGGGCGATCGACATCGGCCAGACCGGCGAGGCGCCGCCGATCTTCGCGGCCGCCGGCAAGATCGATTTCCGGATCATCGGTACGAGTGAGCCCGTCCCGCAGGGTGAGGCGGTCCTGGTCAAGGCCGCCAAGGGCTACAAGACGTTCGCCGACCTCAAGGGTAAGACCGTGGCCCTCAACAAGGGCTCCAACGTCAACTGGCTGCTCGTGAAACTGCTCGAGCAGGCCGGGCTGTCCATCACCGACATCAATGTGAAATACCTGAAGCCCGCCGAGGGCCGGCCCGCCTTCGACTCCGACCAGGTCGACGCCTGGATCATCTGGGACCCGTATTTCGCGCTCGCCGAGCAGCCCGGCGTGCGGGTGCTCGCCGACGCCACCGGCCTGGCCAACAACCGCGAATACCTCCTCGCCGCCCCGGACGCGGTCACCGGCAAGGCCGAACTGATCCGCGACTTCCTCAAGAAGTACCGCGCCACCACCGACTGGGGCATCGCCAACGCGGCCGAACGCGCGAAGATCCTCTCGCCCGAGCTGAAGATCGACGAACCCACCACCACCCGGGCGCTGGCGCGCAGCGCCAAACCGCTCGCCCCGATCACCCCGGCCATCGGCGACGAACTGCAGACCATCGCCGACGGGTTCACCAAGCTCGGGCTCATCCCCGGCTCGGTGAACATCAAGGAGCGCGTCGACGAGACGTTCAACGAGGCGTTCCTGTGACGACGACCGCCCTGAAGCAGGTCGCGGCGTCGCCGGCCCGCGCCCCGGCCCGCCGCCGTGGCCCCCGCCGCTGGTATCGGCTCGTGAGCCCGCTGGCCCTGTTCGCGGCATGGGAGGTGACCTCCCGTACCGGCCTGCTGCCCGAGGAGAAGGTGCCGGCCCCCAGCCTCGTCGCACAGACCGGCTGGCGGCTGGCCACCGACGGCGAACTGACCACCCACCTGCTCGACTCGCTGACCCGCGCGCTGATCGGCCTGGGCATCGGCGGCAGCCTGGCCGTGGTTCTCGCCGCCACGGCCGCGCTGCTGCGCCTCGGCGACAACGCCATCGACCCGCCGGTGCAGATGGCCCGCATGCTGCCGCACCTCGGTCTCGTCCCGCTGCTGATCATCTGGGTCGGCATCGGTGAAGAGCTCAAGATCAGTCTGGTGGCGCTCGGTGCCTTCTTCCCGCTCTACTTCAACACGTACGCCGGCATCCGCGACATCGACCAGCGGCTCGTCGAAGCCGCCAAGACGTGCGGGCTCAACCAGTGGCAGCGGCTGCGTCACGTGGTGCTGCCCGGAGCGCTGCCGTCGCTCTTCCTCGGCCTGCGCCTGGCCATCGGCGCCGGCTGGCTCAGCCTGGTCGTCGGTGAACAGGTCAACGCCCAGACCGGCATCGGCTTCCTGATGATGGAGGCCCGCGAGTTCGCCCAGACCGACGTCGTCGTGTTCGGACTGCTCGTCTACGCCCTGCTGGGGCTGCTCTCGGACACACTCATCCGCATCGCGGAACGGAGGACACTGGCGTGGCGACGCGGCCTGCAAGCGACCTGACCGTCAGGGTGACCGGCCTGCGCCGGACCTTCGGCGACACCGTCGTCCTCGACGGAGCCGACCTGACGGTCGGGCGGGGCGAGGTGGTCGCCCTGCTCGGCGGCAGCGGTTCCGGCAAAAGTACGCTGCTGCGCGCGCTCGCCGGTCTCGACCCGGACGCCACCGGCAGCATCGAGGTGCCCGACCACTACGGCGTGGTCTTCCAGGAGCACCGCCTGCTGCCGTGGAAGCGCGTCGCCGGAAACGTGGCCCTCGGCCTGACCGGCGGCGACGTCCGCGCCCGGGCCGTCGAGGCGCTCACCGAGGTCGGCCTCGGCGACCGCGGCGACGCCTGGCCGGCCGAACTGTCCGGCGGGCAGGCCCAGCGTGTCGCGGTCGCCCGCGCGCTGGTCCGCGAGCCGGAACTGCTGCTGCTCGACGAGCCGTTCGGTGCCCTCGACGCGCTCACCCGGCTGCGGATGCAGCAGCTGCTGGAACGACTGCGGCAGCGGCACGGGTTCGCCGCCCTGCTGGTCACCCACGACGTCGACGAGGCTCTGCTGCTCGCCGACCGGGCCCTGATCCTGGAGGGTGGCCGCATCGCCGAGGAGATCCCGGTGGTGCTGCCGAGGCCACGCCACCAGGACGATCCCGGCTTCGGGGGCCTGCGCCGCCACCTGCTCGACCGGCTGGGGGTCCCGGCCGGCTGACACCTTGCGTCCGGTCCCAGCCGGGTGCGCCGTCCTACGTCCGGTCCGGGCCCGGTGCGCCGTCCTACTTCCGGTCCCAGGTGGGTGCGTCGTCGCCGTAATGGACGATCCCGGCGGGCGGGTCGTCGTAGTCGGCATCGTGGCCGACGTTCCGGTGGGCCGGCACGAACGGCGCCCGGACCGGGTGCCCGAGCGCGAGGGTCGCGTGGACCTGCGCGAGCTGGGTGGTGGCGGTCAGCATCGCCAGGTCCGCGCCGGGAACGTACGGCTCCTCGGAGTGGTCGTCCTCGTTGATGTTGGTCTGGTAGTCGACCAGGCAGATCTGGTAGAGCCGCTCGGCTTCGGCGACGAGTTCCCCGGCGCGGGCGGCATGCTCCTCAGGCGTCATGCCGATCATGATGGCAGGTCACGGGCGGTCATTGGTCGAACCAGACGACGAGGCGGCAGTTCTCGTCGCCGTGCAGACGGCCCAGAATCGCCATCACCTCCCACACAGGAGTCCACTCGCCGGCGGCCGGCACGGCATCGCGGCGGGTCATTCGTACGGCCCGGAACTGGACGTCGCCCTTCGTCCAGACGGTGCCGTCCGGGTACGGCTCGGACGGTGTACCCGGTCGCGTCTCCGGGATTCCCTGCACCTCGAAGGCCTCCCGCGACCAGGCGGCCTTGCTTTCGAAGGTCCACTGCCCGCCGGCGCGTCGCTCGTAGCGGTGCAGCCGGGTGTCGGCGTGCTCGGCGGGTTCGCTCCAGTCGATGCGCCGGATCTCGTCCCCGCCGATCCAAGTCGGCCACAGGGCGTCGTCCTCGAACTCGTCGAAGGACTTCCGGGTCTGCTCGGCGGCGTCCGGGGGCAGTCCCCGGCCGGCGGCCACGGGCCGGAAGCCGGCGTAGTTCCGGACGCCGAACAGGCAGGCGAACGAGTCGTAGTCCCGGCCCCGGTACAGGTCGAACAGGTCCACGGCCGTGGTCCATCCGCCGCCGTCCGGCCCGCTCGGCCGCCGCCTGATCTCGATGTACCCGTTGATATCGGTGCCCACGGTCGGCGAGCATGCCATCCCGGGGGCCGTCCGGTCATCAGGGTTTCCGGGCCGGCCGGCGTATCCGGGGCGCGGCCGGTCGCCGGGTTTCCGGGCCAGCCCGCGTGTCCGCGGACCGGCCCGGTCACGCCTACTTGCGGTCGATCCGGCGGCGGTCGGCGAGCATGTCGTCAAGCGGTACGTCCGACGCCGACAGCGTGGCGACCGCGGGCGCGTCCGCCCAGCGGCGCAGCATGGCCGTCGCCGCGGCCGAGTCCGCCGGGCTCAGCCGGGAGATGTTCGCGCCGTGGTTGGCGCCCGGTGCCACGTAGACGGCCGAGTCGCGCCGGCTCGGAGTGAACTGCTCGGCACCCCACGGGTCGTTCTCGCCGTAGACGAACAGCATCCGCTGGGACGCCGTCCGTACCCAGAAGTCGATGTCGACCATCGGCAGCGGGTTGTGGTGGCGGCGCAGCTCGGCCGGCAGCGAGGAGTTCGCCGTGTAGAGGCCCGGGTACTCGCGCAGCCCGCGCAGGTGCTCGAACTTCAGGCTCGGCCAGCCCAGCTGCGTCGCTGCCTGGAAGTAGTACGGGAAGTAGTACTCCAGCGACTGGTCGGTGTAGAACATCCAGCCGGCCACGTTGTCGACCCAGCCGTAGATCTCGTCGTCGGTGGCCGTCGCCGCGACCGGGACCGACGCGCAGTCGGCCTCCGAGCTGTACTGCCAGAACGCCCACACCGCGTCCAGGACCGTCATCTCGAACGACCGGTCGGCGGTGCCGATGGTCCGCTCGAACGTCCGGCCCTGCGCCGCGGCGTCGGCGGCCACCCGCGGCACCAGCCGGTCCCGGCGGCGCAGCGCCTCCGCCTGCACGTTGTCGAGGGCGGTACGGCACTCGGCCGTACCCACGGTGTCGAAGAACCGGTCGTATGCCCGGTCGGCGGGGTTCACCACGTCGTTCGGCGCCACGTAGGCGACCACGCCGTCCACGTCGCCGGGGTAGAACCGCCGGTGGTAGACCGAGGTCATGCCACCCTTGCTGGCGCCCGTCTGGATCCAGCGTCCGTCGTAGACGGTCTTGAAAGCCGAGACGATCCGGTGCTCGTCGGTCGCCTCCTGCCAGATCGTCAGATCCGACCAGTCGGCGTCGGCCGGCCGTGACGGGGTGAAGAATCGGTGCTCGACCGAGAGCTGGTTGGCGTTCAGCAGCGCGGTCGGCTCGGTCTGGGTCGGGCGCGGGGTGGCGGCCAGGCCGTACCCGTTGGTGTAGAGCACCACCGGACCCGCCTCCGACCGGTGCAGCAGCGTGAGCCGCTGCTCGAAGGTGCCCGCCCGGGGGTGCCGGTGGTCGGCCGGCTGCCGGTAGTTCAGGACGAAGAACCGGTAGCCGGTGCCCTGGGTCTCAGAGACGACGGTCAGTCCGGGAATGGCGGCCAGCTGATCGAGCAGCGGGTCGGCGGCGGCGCGAGCGGCCGCGGCTGGCGAGAGGGTAACCAGCAGGGAACAGAGAACTGCCACGATGCGAAGTCTCACGCCCGCCACCATATCGACGTACGGCGATCAGCGAAGCCCCGCCGGGTCCGGCGTCAGCTGGCGGCGGAGTTGTCCGGGCAGTCCCAGCCGGCCCGCATCAGGTCGGACACCGGGACGATCGTGCCGTCCTCGACGACGAGGACCACGTTGCCGGTGGTATGACCGCCCTCGGCGGCCGCGCTGTTCAGGGGTGTGTTCAGGACCGCCACCGAGCCGGCCATCGCGAGTGCCGCCGCGGCCAGCGACAGGATGGTTCTCACCTGCATGGAACTTCCTCTCACCGGTGGGACGTGCGGCACCCGACATTCTCCTCCATCGTGTCGAGGCCGTCGATGTCTCGGGCCCGGCCGGTCGGGCCCGAAGGGCGCCCTGCTGAGACAGGTACCACTGGTATCCCCTTCAACGGTGGCGGGCGAAACGCGGATCAGGTTTGCTGGTACGTGATCAAGTTATGGAAAACGCCAGCCTGAACGGAGAAGTGCCATCCTCACCGTCAACGCCATCGCCGCGACCTCAGCCACCGATCCGCTCGTCCGCACCACGGTCGAGCGGCGTGACCTGGGCCCGCGCGACATCCTGATCGAGATCAGCTACGCCGGCATCTGCCATTCCGACATTCACACGGTTCGCGGTGAATGGGGTGAGGTGCCCTATCCGCTGACCGTCGGGCACGAGATCGTGGGACACGTCCGGGAGGTCGGGAACGCGGTCACCCGGCATGCGCTCGGTGACCGGGTCGGGGTCGGCTGCATGGTCAACTCGTGCCGTGACTGCGACAACTGCAAGGCCGGCTACGAGCAGTACTGCCTCCAGGGCAACGTCGGCACGTACGCGAGTGCCGACCGGGACGGCACCGTCACGCAGGGCGGTTACTCGACACACATCGTCGTCGACGAGGACTTCGTGCTGCGCGTGCCGGAGAGCATTCCGCACCACGCGGCCGCGCCGCTGCTGTGTGCCGGTATCACCACGTACTCGCCTCTGGCGCACTGGAAGGCGGGCCCCGGCAAGAGGGTCGCCGTGGTCGGCATGGGCGGTCTCGGGCACATGGGTGTGAAGATCGCGGTGGCGATGGGCGCCGAGGTGACCGTGCTGTCGCAGACGCTCGGCAAGAAGGACGACGGTCTGGCCTTCGGAGCCGCGCACTACTACGCGACCAGCGACCCGGCGACGTTCGAGACGCTTCGCAACACGTTCGACCTGATCATCAACACGGTGAGTGTGCCGGTCGACATGAAGGCCTACCTGTCGCTGCTGCGGCTGGACGGCACGCTCGTCAGCGTGGGTGCGCCGCCGGAGCCGCTGCCGGTGGAGGTGTTCACGCTGTTCAACAACCGGCGTTCGTTCGCCGGGTCGTCGATCGGCGGCATCGCCGAGACCCAGGAGATGCTCGACTTCTGCGCCGAGAACGGCATCGCACCGGAGGTCGAGGTGATCGGTGCGGACGCGGTCAACAAGGCGTACGAGCGGGTGCTGAAGTCCGACGTCCGCTACCGCTTCGTCATCGACGTCGACTCGCTGCGCTGACCGGTGGCCGCGGGCACCTGGGCCACCGGTTGCCCGCGGCCACGCTCGGGCCGCGGTGCGCATCAGCCGTCGCAGCCGCATCCTGACGGACCGGCGCAGCTGTCTTCTCGCGGTCCCGCGGCGGCCGTCGCCGGGGTGCAGCAGGCGTCGCCCCGCCAGGCCTCCCGGCCCTCCTTGACCGCCACCGCGGCGATGATCAGGGCGGCGACCGGGTCGGCCCAGGCCCATCCGAACAGGCTGTTGACCGCAAGACCGAGGAGCAGCACCCCGCTGAGGTACGTACAGAGCAGCGTCTGCTTCGAGTCGGCGACGGCCGATCGTGACCCGAGTTCGCGTCCGGCGCGCCGCTGTGCCCGGGACAGGACGGGCATCACCGCGAGCGAGGCGGCGGCCAGCACGAGCCCGATCGTGGAGTGTTCGGCCTCGGCACCGCCGGACAGTGCCCGCACCGATGCGATGCCGACGTAGGCGGCCAGTGCGAAGAACGAGACCGCGATGACCCGCAGTGCCGCCTTTTCCCGGCGTTCCGGGTCGGCCCCGGAGAACTGCCAGGCGACGGCCGCAGCCGAGGACACCTCGATGACCGAGTCCAGCCCGAATCCGATCAGCGCGGTCGACGACGCGATCGTGCCCGCGGTGATCGCGACGATCGCCTCGATCACGTTGTAGGTGATCGTCGCGGCCACCAGCAGCCGGATCCGACGGTTGAGCAGCGCCCGTCGCTGCGGGGTGGGCCCGGTTGCGGTGATCGGGATGAGCGGGCCGATCATCAGCAGCACCCTTCGGCGGCCGACTCGGCGCAGACCGCCGGGTCGACGGCGAGCACCACGCCGAGCAGGTCACCAAGCGCGTGCGCGAGCTGTGCGTCGGCAAGTTCGTAACGCACCCGGCGCCCCTCGGGCACGGCCACCACCAGCCCGCAGCCGCGCAGGCAGGCGAGATGGTTGGAGAGTTTCTGCCGGGTGCAGCCGAGCAGCCCGGCGAGTTCGGCGGGGTAGCCGGGGCCGTCGCGCAGCGCGAGCAGCAGCCGGGCCCGTGTCGGGTCGGACAGGGCATGACCGAATCGCGCCAGCACTGATCCGTGCGTCAGAAGCTCCACGGCCGAATAGTACAGCCAAACCTGTACCGTTGTGGTACCCGACGGAGCGAAGATCCTCCGGGAGCGAGAGGCCGACCCGGGTCAGCGGTCCTTGAAGTACGCGAACAGATGCTTCTCCCGGATCCGGAAAGTGGCCAGCACCGCCCCGATCAGTGCGGCGGCCCCGGCCGCGGCAGGGCCGCGGATGTCGATGAGATAGATGTCCACGGCGTCGGCCGCACCCATCAGCTGGACCCCCACCAGCAGGGCCGACGCCGACAGCAGGCAGGCGAACAAGCCGGAAAGGGCTTGCCGTCACCCGGCTGCATGGCGGCAACGGACTGCCGCGGTGCACGTGCGGCGGACGGGGCGGCGAAACCGTCCATGCCGGACAGCGTCCCGACTCCGCCGGGGCCTGAGGCTCTTCCGGAGAAGTACGGGGCGGCGGGTCCGCCTCGAGAACGGATTGCACCGACCGGAAGCCCGCGTCCGCGAAAGCCTGCAGCAGTGCTCGCCGCTGGGCCGGCGTCAGTCCCGCGGCGGCGGCGATCCCCACCGCGGCACTCTGGACGCGGCCGGAGATGGTCAATACTCTCCCGGAATCCTCGCCCTGCAGGCCGAGGCTGCGCACGGTGCCGAGCGCGGGGTTGTACACGGCGGTGCGTACGGCAGCCGGCATCGGCACGTCGCTGATCGCCCTGTTCGCCCCCCGGCGCTCCGGGCTGGGCCGGGCCGACTGCGCGAATCGTCTCCAGCTGTCGAGGTCCGTGGCGCGGACCTCCTGCAGGAAAGCCTCGACGTGCTCGCCGTTCACCCCGAACTTGTGCATCGTCGATCCACCTCTCCTGTTCCGCCCCGGCCGCCCCGTGCCGTCCCTGCATGACGGACCGCCCGGCGGCGCTCCTGACCGGCGGGTCCATCGGCAGCCGTGGGCGCGGGGGTCAGGCTTCGGCGTGGACCTTGCGC
The DNA here is from genome assembly GCF_040639655.1 of Actinoplanes sp. NPDC023801. Taxonomy (NCBI): domain Bacteria; kingdom Bacillati; phylum Actinomycetota; class Actinomycetes; order Micromonosporales; family Micromonosporaceae; genus Actinoplanes; species Actinoplanes sp. NPDC023801. The sequence goes on from NZ_JBFAAI010000027.1 coordinate 97,841, forward strand.
AGGGCGCCGAGGAAGTCGTCGGCTGACCGGGCCCCGGAGATGCCGTACTTCTCGTTGAGGAGGAAGAACGGGACGCCTGAGATGCCGAGTTTGCGCGCCGTGCTGATGTCGGCGTCGACCTCGGCGCCGTACTTGGTGCCGCGCACCACGTCGCCGGCCTCGTCGGCGGGGACGCCGATCTCGGTGGCGAGCCTGATCAGGGTGTCCGGGTCGTCGACCACCGCGGCGTCGGACAGGTGCGCCTTGAGCAGTGCCTCGTGCATCTCGGTGCCGAGGCCGTGCTGGCCGGCGAGGTGGGCCACCCGATGAGCGTCGCGGGTGTTGACCGAGATGGCGTTGCCCAGGTCGTAGGTGAGGCCCTCGGCCTCGGCGAGCTGGGTTACCTGGTGGGTCATGGCCCGGACCTGGGAGGCGGGTGCGCCGATCTTCTTGGCCAGCATCTCGTGGACCGGCTCGCGGTGGCCCGCGGGGATGGTCGGGTCGAGCTGGAAGCTGTGCCAGGTGACGGTGACGTCGCCGGCGTGCTCGAAGCGGTCGAGGGCGGTCTCGAGGCGGCGCTTGCCGATGTAGCACCACGGGCAGACCACGTCGGACCAGACGTCGATGCGGATGCTCACAGGCACACTCCGTTCTCGCAGACCGGGGCGTCCTCGGAGCCCTCGAGCATGATCAACTGCGGCAGCTCGTCCAGGGGGAGCTCCTCGTCGACGGTCTGCTCGGCCGGCGTCTCCGTCATGGCCGTACCTCCGGGTATCCTGACCTGGCGGTCAACTTATGCCGGCCACGGTAGCAGACATGTTGACCACGGGGTCAAGTTATGGAGGGGCATGCGCGCGGACGCTCAACGCAATGCCGCCAAGCTGCGTGCCGCGGCGGCCGGGCTCTTCCAGGAGCAGGGGCTACAGGTCTCGCTCAAGGAGATCGCCCGCCGGGCCGGGGTCAGTCACGGCACCCTCTACAACCTGTTCGGGTCGCGGGAGGCGCTGCTCGACGAGGTGGTCGCCGATCTCGCCGCCGCCCGGCTCGGTGCCGCCGCTCGCCGTGCGCTGTCCTGCCCGGACGCGTGGGAGGGCTTCGCCGGTTACGTGAGCGAGGTCTGCGAGCTGCAGGCCGTCGACCCGGCGATGGGGGATGTGCTGACCCGCCGGTTCCCGGACGCGAGCCGGCTCATGGCGGTCTGTGACAACTCGTTCACCGCCGCCGAGTCCATCATCGAGCGGGCCCGGCTCGACGGCTCCCTGCGTGCCGACTTCACCGCCTCCGATCTGCTGTTCTTCTTCGCCTCGCACGCGCCCCTGGCCCGCGCCGCCGCGTCGGCCGGATCGGATGCCTGGCGGCGCGGGGTGGCGTTCATGCTCGACGGTCTGCGGACCGCGGCCGCGACGCCGGTCCCCGCCGGGCCGATGTCGGTGGAGCAGATCAACCGGTTGCTGGTTCCCTGAACCGGCCCACCGGACCCGGCGGCCGGCGGGTCCGCCCAGGTCACGCCCGGTCGCGGCGGCGTCGGCAGGGGTGATCGGGGCAGCCGGTACCGCGGCGGAACAGACCCCACAGTTGCGTGCGGACACGGTCGGGCCTGTGTCAAGATGCCGGACATGTCGGGTCGTGCGGTGAGTTTCGGAGCGGTGGCGGAGACGTACGAGAGGTTCCGGCTCGGATATCCCGACGAACTGATCGACCTGGTGATGGCCTACGCGGACCGGCCGATCCGAACGGCGCTGGAGATCGGCGCCGGAACGGGCAAGGCGACCCGCCTGTTCGCACGGCCCCCCATCGCCGTAACCGCGACCGACCCCGACGAGAACATGCTCGTTGAGCTGCGCAAACATGTGCCCGCTCAGGTGCGGGCGGTCCGGGCTGCCTTCGAGGACCTCACCCCTGGCACGAGCTACGACCTGGTGTACGCCGCGGCGGCGCTGCACTGGACGAAGCCGGAGGGCCGCTGGTCGCGAATGGCGGGCCTGATGGCGCCGGGCGGCGTCCTCGCCTCGTTCGGTGCACCGGTCCGGCTGTCCGACCCGGCGGTGGCGGAGGCCGTCCACGTGGCCCGGGCGCCGTTCCTGGAGACCGACGAGGTGCCGGCGCCGGACGGGACACCGGAGACCGCCGAGATGTGGTGGCCGGGGACGGAGTTGCGGCAGTCCGAGTGGTTCACCGACGTCCGGCAGGTCGTGATCGAGCGCCGCCTGACGATGAGCGCCGCCGGCTTCGTCGGCCACCTCGCCACCATCTCCGCGTACCTGGAACTGCCGCCGGCTGATCGGGAGCTGGTCTTCGACCGTATCGAGGAAGCCCTCCCGCCCACGGTCGGGATCATCGCCGACATCATCGTCCACCTGGCCCGCCGGACGTCGTCGCCACGCTGATCCGGTCGGCCCCGCCGAAGGCGGATCACGCTCCTACGCTCGGACGTCGATGTGGGCCGGAGAGGTCCGCGCCGCCGGCATGCAGTGCATCGTGATCCGGACCACGCCCGGCCGGCAGGCCGCCCTGCGCGCGGCTGATCGCACCGTCCGAGCGCCGGGTCGTGTCCGACGAGTGGTACCGCGTGGGCGGTCCGGGTCGCCCGCTCGGCGCTGCTCATGGGCGCCAGGTTGCGAAAGCCGGCCGGACGATGACGGCGCTCGTAGGCGCCCCGCTCGGTGGTATGTGAACGGACTGGTCCGGCTTCAGGGCGGATTGTGGGGTTCCGGGTAGGGGTGGGTTCCCCCTTACGGTGGCTTGGCGAACCGAGGTCCCTGGGAGAGTAGCGATGACGACACCTCCGGACGCCGGGCTTCGCGCCCGGATGGCGGGCTACTACGACATTCTCAACAAGACCGCAGACGGCGGTGATCTGTACGCCAAGCTGCTCCAGGGGCCCGAGGACCCCTACCCGATCTACGAGAAGATCCGGGCGCTCGGACCGATGTCGCGCAGCGCGTTCGGTGCGTGGGTCACGACCGATCACACGATCGCCAACAAGGTGCTCCGGGACCGCCGGTTCGGGGTACGCCTGGCCGACGGGCAGAAGGTTCCGGAGTTCATGAACTTCGACAACTCGATGCTGGGGCTGGACCCGCCGCACCACGCGCGCCTGCGGAAACTCACCATCCCCGCGCTGAATCCGCGGATGGCCGAGCAGTGGCGGGGCCGGGCCGAGCAGCTGTGCGACGACATGATCGACGAGGTGCTCGCCGGCGGCGGCCAGTTCGACCTGATGACCGAGTTCGCGCAGAAGCTTCCGACCACGGTGATCGCCGATCTGGTCGGTATCCCGGACGAGTTGCGGCCGCGGTTCTCCCGGCTGAGCCGGCGGATCGCGCCGCTGCTGGACGGTGTCGTCTCGTTCCACAAGGTCCGCGGTGTCGACCTGGCGATCGGTGAGCTGACGGAGATGTTCCGCCACATCATCGCGCTGCGCCAGCGCGAGCCGGGGGACGATCTGATCAGCCAGATGCTGCCCGCGGTGGCCGAGGGCAAGCTCTCCATGGACGAACTCGAACCACTGTGCATGTTCCTGCCGCTGGCCGGGTCGGAGACGACGGTCAACCTGATCGGCAACGGTGTCCGCGCGCTGCTGGCCCACCCGGAACAGTGGGAGATGCTCCGTGACGACCCGGGGAGTCACGCCGCCGGGGTGGTCGAGGAGACGCTTCGTTTCGACCCGCCGGTGCAGCAGTACCGCCGGGTGGCCCACCACGAGATCGAACTCGCGGGCGAGGTGCTGCCGGTGGACAGTGAACTGGCGATCCTGGCCGCCGCGGCGAACCGGGATCCGGCGGTCTTCGACGATCCACATCGGTACGACATCACGCGCAAGAGCGCGTCCGGCACGCTGTCGTTCTCCGCGGGCATCCACTACTGCCTGGGCGCGCCGCTGGCGCGGGTCGAGGCGGAGGCGGCGATCCGGGCGCTCGCGACACGACTTCCGCGACTGCGACCGGCGGGCGAACCGCGGCGCCGTGACTCCTTCATCATTCGTGGGCTGCTGCACCTTCCCCTCTCCACAGGGTGACCCTCCGCCGGGGGAAAGCGGCCGATCTTCCAGAAATTTACGCGCTACCGTGCGCGGGGCAAGTCGGGCAAAATGGGCTCGTCGCCCATCTAGTGACACCGAGGGGAATCATGAAGCCAGCGACCACTCAGTACGCCGGATCGGAAAGTCCTGATGTGGAGAATCGGCCGGCGGCACTACGTTTGTCCGGCCTGCGCAAGGAGTTCGGCAACAGCGTAGCGGTTCACCAGGTCGATCTGGTGGTGCCACAGGGTTCCTTCTTCGGGCTGGTCGGGCCCAACGGAGCAGGCAAGACGACCTCGCTGTCGATGGCGGTCGGCCTGCTGCGCCCCGACGCCGGTGAGTCGCAGGTGTTCGGTGTGGACGTATGGTCCGACCCGGTCGAGGCCAAGACGCTGATGGGTGTCCTGCCCGACGGTCTGTCCATGCCGGAGCGCCTCACCGGCCGCGAGCTACTGACGTACATCGGACAGCTGCGTGGCATTGACGCCGCCGTCCTGGCCGGGCGCGTGCAGGAACTGCTCGACGTGATGGAACTCGACGGGGCCGAGCGGACGCTCGTGGTGGACTACTCCACCGGCATGCGCAAGAAGATCGGGCTCGCCACGGCGTTGCTGCACGGTCCGCGGCTGCTGGTGCTGGACGAGCCGTTCGAGGCGGTCGACCCGGTCTCCGCGGCCGCCCTCAAGTCGATCCTCAACGGGTTCGTGGCCGGCGGCGGTTCGGTCGTGCTGTCCAGTCACGTGATGCCGCTGGTCGAGCAGCTGTGCGACACGGTGGCCATCATGGCCCGCGGCCGGGTCGTCGCGGCGGGACCGCTCGACGAGGTGCGCGGCGACACCACGCTGGAGCAGACGTTCGTACGCCTGGTCGACGGCGTCGAGCACACCCGGAAGGGGCTGTCGTGGGTGGCGTCCTGATCCGGATCAAACTCTCGGTCATCAAGAACTCGATGACCGGTGGCCGGGCCGCCTGGATGGTGGTCGGTGCCATTCTCGGGTTGCTGTCGGCGGCCGCCACCATCTGGCTCACCCTCGTCGACATCCCCAACCAGGAGGTCCTCGGCGACCTGCTGGCGTGCGTGTTCGTGATGTGGATGCTCGGCTGGCTGATCGGCCCCCTGTGGGGTGGCTCGGCGGTTCTGCAGGCCGATCACTTCAGTCTGCTGCCGGTGCCCCGGCGCAAGCTCGCGGTCGGGCTGCTGGCCGCGGCCTTCGTCGGGATCACCACCGCGGTGACGGCACTCGCGTTCGTCGCCCTCATCACCTACGGCGCCCGGCAGGGTGTCACCCCGGCCCTGGTCGCGGTGCCGATGGCGGTGCTGCAACTGGTCTTCGTGGTGCTGCTGTCCCGGGTGGCCTACGGGCTGTTCGGAATGGTCGCGGCGTCCCGCGCCGGCGCGGTGATCACCGGTCTGCTGTTCGCGGCGATGCTCGTGCTCACCCAGTCCGGCTGGATGATCGTCGTGGCGATCATGTATTCCGACATCCTCACCACCGGCTTCTCCGTCACCATGACGACCACGCTGCGGGCGATCCCGTCGAGCTGGGGCATCGTGGCGGTCGACGCCGCGGGCCGCGGCGACTGGCTGCTGGTGCTCGCGCCGGCGGTGGGCCTCGCGCTGCTGTGCGGGCTGTTGCTGCTCGTCTGGTCGGTCGAGCTGGGCAATCCACGCCGGGCCCGGGTCACCATCCGCGGCAGCGCCGGGAAGGCGCCCACCGCGGGCGGCGTGCTCGGCGGCTCGACCGGCGCGGTCGTCCGCAAGGAGCTGCGCACCTGGTGGCGCGACCCGCTGCGCACCACGACCGCCATCGTGCCGATCTTCTGGGCGCTGGGTACCGTCCTGCTGCCACTGACCTTCGACGCCCGGATCCTGCTGCCCTGGGCCGGCCCGGCGCTCGCGCTCTTCGCGATCACCTCGGCCTGCAACCTGTACAGCCAGGACGGCACCGCGATCTGGCAGACCCTGGCGATGGGCACCGAACGCGCCGACGTCCGTGGCCGCCAGTGGGCGTACCTCATCGTCTTCGCCCCTCTTTCGATCGCCCTGAGCATCGGCTTCACCTGGTGGAGCGGTTACACCTGGGCGTGGCCCTGGGTCGCCGCCACCGTGCCCGCCCTGCTCGGCGGCGGCGCCGGCCTGATCATCTACTCGTCGGTGTTCGCCATGGTCCCGGGCCCGGACGCGCACAAGCGCCCGAGCAACCCGCTGGAGCGGGCCGACACCACCGGCCAGTCCCAGGTGCTGTTCTGGGTCGGTACGCTCCTCGCCGTACCCGGCCTCGGCGTGGTCTTCCTCGGTGAGCGTCTCGACATGCCGTGGCTGACGTGGGCGGGGCTGCCGGTGAGTCTGCTGATCGGCGTCATCGCCGGCTGGGGGCTCGGTCGCGCGGCGATCACCCGGCTCGTCTCCGACGGCTCCGACATGCTGCACACCCTGCGTTCGGGCCGGGCCGCCGTCAAGCAGACCGCGGCCGCGAAGAAGGGCAGCACGGTGGAGGGCCTGTACTGGGCCTTCGGCGCGATCCTGCTGATCCCGCAGGGCGTGATCCCGCTGGTGTTCATCCTGACCGGCGTGGAGGTCAAGTCCTGGTTCCTGGCCATGTACGTCCCGCCGAGGTGGGGCGTGCCGGTCGCCGTCGTCAGCATCCTCGCCGGCATCTATCTGTTCGCCCGGATTGTCAAGATCAAGATTGACAATCGGGCCGCCGCCCAGCCGAGCGAGGAAGCACCGGCCGAACCGGTCAACGATCACGAGCTCGAATCCGTCTGACCCCCGGCGCAAGGGCGGTGCGGGCATCACCACGATGCCCGCACCGCCCTTTTCGCGTGCCCGGCAGGGCCCGCCGGACGGGGTGAGGGGCTGCCACCGAGCGTAGGGGTTGGCCCGTGATCAGGACATTCATAGTGTTCGGGGTATCCCGCCCGTCGCCGTGACGGTTGCCGTCCGGCGGACCGAATTCGAGGCGCCGATGTCCGAGACAAACAGCACCGGCAACGAGCCCATCGCCGTTGTCGGGCTGGCGTGCCGGTTGCCCGGCGCCACCTCACCCGACGAGTTCTGGCAGCTGCTGTGCGACGGCGTCGATGCCGTCGCACCGGCGCCGCCGGACCGCTGGCCGGCCGGGGAGCCGCGGCCCCGCGGCGGCTTCCTCGACGAGATCGACCGGTTCGACGCCGGCTTCTTCGGCATCGCGCCACGCGAGGCCGCGGCCATGGACCCGCAGCAGCGCCTGGTGCTGGAGCTCAGCTGGGAGGCGCTGGAGCGCGCGGGCATCGCCGCGAAGGATCTGCGGGGCAGCGCGACAGCCGTGTTCGCCGGCGCGACCAGCGGCGACTACGCGACCATCGCGCAGCGCGGCGCCGGCACGCCGATCGGGCAGTACACCACCACCGGCCTCAACCGGGGTGTCATCGCCAACCGGGTGTCGTACGCGTTCCGGTTCACCGGCCCCAGCGTGACCGTCGACGCCGGGCAGGCCTCCTCACTGGTGGCAGTCCACCTGGCCGTGCAGAGCCTGCGCGCGGGTGAGGCCACGGTGGCCCTGGCCGCCGGCGTGCAGCTCAATCTCGCGCCGGAGAGCACCCTGAGCCTCGCCGCGTTCGGTGCGCTCTCACCCGATCAGAGATGCGCGACGTTCGACGCGTCCGCCAACGGCATCGTCCGCGGTGAAGGTGCCGTGGTGCTCGTCCTGAAACCTCTGCGGACGGCGCTGACCGACGGCGACACCGTGCACTGCGTCATCCGTGGCAGTGCCGTGAACCACGACGGCGGTGGCGACAGCCTCGTCACGCCGGTCGAGGAGGCGCAGGCACGGGTGCTGCGGGCGGCGTACCGGCGTAGTGGTGTGGCCCCGGAGCAGGTCCGATACGTCGAACTGCACGGCACCGGTACCGCCCTGGGCGACCCGATCGAGGCCGCCGCGCTCGGCACGGTGCTGGGCGCCGGCCGTACCGCCGAGCCCGTCGCGGTCGGATCGGTGAAGACCAACATCGGCCACCTGGAGGCCGCCGCCGGCATCGCCGGCCTGTTGAAGACCGTCCTGGCGATCAGCCACCGCCGGCTGCCACCGAGCCTGCACTTCACCGCGCCTCCGGCGGCCATCCCGCTGGATCGTCTCGGACTGCGGGTCCAGACCGAACTGGGCGAGTGGCCCGGCGCCGGACCGCTGGTCGCGGGGGTCAGCGCGTTCGGCATGGGCGGCGTCAACTGCCATGTCGTCGTCGAGGAAGGGCCGGACCCGAGCCCGGTGCCCGAGGCGGACGGTACCGAACCGGCGCTGATCCCCTGGATGCTGTCGGCCCGCACCCCCGACGCGCTGCGCGCGCAAGCCGCCCGGCTCGCCGAGGCCGCCGACCCCGGCGTTACCGACACCGCGATCGCCCGCGCGCTGGTGACCACCCGCAACGGGTTCGAACACCGTGCCGCCGTGCTCGGCCGCGACCGCACCGAACTGCTCAGCGGACTCACCGCTCTCGCCGCCGGACTGCCCGCCACCGGTGTCGTCACCGCGACGGCCCGGGCCGGCCGCGTCGCGTTCCTGTTCTCCGGCGAGGGCTCCCAGTGGGCCGGGATGGCGACCGCACTGCTCGACCGCTCGCCGGTGTTCGCGGCCGAGTTCGAGGCCTGCGACCGGGCACTACGCCGGTACGTCGACTGGTCGCTGCTCGATGTGGCCCGCGGCGCCGAAGGGGCGCCACCCGCGGACCGGCTCGACGTCCTGCAGCCGTACCTGTTCGCGGTCCGCGCCGCACTGGCCGCGATGTGGCGCGAGCACGGTGTGGAACCGGAGGCCACCGCGGGCAGCTCGCAGGGCGAGGTCGCCGCCGCGTACGTCGCGGGCGGGCTCACCCTGGACGACGCCTGCCGGGTCATCGCCCTGCGCAGCCGGATCTACGCCAGGCTCGTCGGCCGTGGCGGAATGGTGGCGCTCGCGCTGACCCGCGACGAGGTCCGTGAACTGATCGCCGCCTGGGACGGCCGCATCGAGATCGCCGCCGTGAACGGATCCCGCGCCGTCGTCGTGGCCGGTGACACCGAGGCTCTCGAGGAACTGATCGGGCACTGTGCCGGGCACGACGTCCAGGCCACCCGGGTCCGTGCCGCATGGGCCTCGCACACCGCACAGGTCGACGAGTACGCCGGTGAACTGCTCGAGGCACTGGCCGGGTTGCAGCCACGGACCAGCCGGGTGCCGTTCTGGTCGACGGTCTTCGACCGCTGGCTCGACACCGCCGAACTCGACGCCCGGTACTGGCTCGACAACGTCCGTCGTACGGTCGAACTCGAGTCCGGGGTACGCGGCCTCGCCGCCGCCGGGTTCCGGTTCTTCGTCGAGGTCAGCCCGCACCCGGTGCTGGTGCACAGCGTCCGGGACACCGCGGCCGACGCCGGCCTCGATCTGGTCGCCGTCGGGACGCTGCGCCGTGACGACGGCGACATCGACCGCTTTCTCACCTCCCTCGCCACTCTCGCGGCGGCGGGCGCCGAACCGGACTGGGCCACGGTCCTGGGCACGCCGGCCGGACCACGGGTGGCGCTGCCGACGTACGCGTTCCAGCGCCGCCGGTTCTGGATCACCGAGGAACCCGCCGCCGTCCCCGTGCCGACGGCTCGCCCGGCCGGTGCGACGGTACTGTCCGCGGATCCGTACGCGCTGGTCCGCGCCCACGCCGCGGCGATCCTCGGGCACGCCGACGCGGACGCCGTCGACGGTGACCGGACCTTCAAGAGTCTCGGGTTCGACTCGCTGACCTCGGTCGAGCTGCGTAACCAGCTCGTCACCGCCACCGGGATCACCCTCGCCACCACCGCCCTGTTCGACTATCCGACGCCCCGCCGCCTGGCCGAGCACCTGCGCGACCGCGCCGACGGGGTGGCGGACGGCACCGCCCCGGTGACCGCCACCGTCGTCGCCGGCCACGACCCGATCGCCATCGTCGGCATCGGCTGCCGCTACGCCGGGGACGTCCACAACCCGGCCGACTTCTGGGAGCTGGTGTCGGGCGGCGTCGACGCCGTGACCGGCCTGCCCGGCGACCGTGGCTGGGCGGTCGACCTGCCGTCCGGTGCGGCGGGTGCGTTCCTGGCGGAGGCCGCCGACTTCGACGCTGCCTTCTTCGGCATCTCCCCGCGTGAGGCGCTCGCCATGGACCCGCAGCAGCGGGTGCTTCTGGAGACCGCATGGGAGGCGCTCGAGGACGGCGGACTGGATCCGCGGTCCCTGCGCGGCACTCCGACCGGCGTGTTCGTCGGCGCGATGGCCCAGGAGTACGGCCCGCGCCTGCACGAGGCGTCCGGTGCGGTGGAGGGCCAGGTGCTGACCGGCACCACGATCAGTGTGGCGTCCGGCCGGATCGCCTACACGCTGGGTCTGGAAGGCCCGGCGATGACGGTGGACACGGCCTGCTCGTCGTCACTTGTCGCGTTGCACCTGGCCACGCAGGCGCTGCGTACCGGCGAATGTGATCTCGCCCTGGCCGGCGGGGTGACCGTGATGTCGACGCCGGGCATCTTCACCGAGTTCTCCCGGCAGGGCGGTCTGGCGCCGGACGGACGCTGCAAGGCGTTCGCGGACGCGGCCGACGGCACCGGCTGGGGTGAGGGCGCCGGGCTGCTGGTGCTGGAGCGGCTCTCCGACGCGCAGCGCAACGGCCATCGTGTCCTGGCCGTGCTGAAGGGCAGCGCGGTGAATCAGGACGGTGCGTCCAACGGTCTGACCGCGCCGAACGGTCCGTCGCAGCAGCGGGTGATCCGGCAGGCGCTGGCGAACGCGGGTCTCCGTCCGTCCGATGTGGATGTGGTGGAGGCGCACGGTACGGGTACGCGGCTGGGTGACCCGATCGAGGCGCAGGCGTTGCTGGCGACCTATGGCCAGGACCGGGACGAGCCGTTGTGGCTGGGGTCGGTGAAGTCGAACATCGGGCACACGCAGGCTGCGGCCGGTGTGGCGGGTGTGATCAAGATGGTGATGGCGATGCGGCACGGTGTGCTGCCGGCCACCCTGCACGTCGACGCGCCGTCCGGTCACATCGATTGGGAGTCCGGTGCGGTACGGGTGCTGACCGAGAACCGCGACTGGGACGAGGCCGGCCGGCCGCGCCGTGCCGGGGTGTCGTCGTTCGGGCTGAGCGGCACCAACGCCCACGTGATCCTCGAACAGGCGCCCGATTCCGAGGCTCCGCCCGCGCGAACCGGCGACCATCCGGTGGCCTGGGTGTTCACCGCGAAGACGGCGGCCAGTCTGCATGCTCAGGCGCAGCGCCTCGCGCGCCACGCCGTTCGGGCCGATCCCGCGGAGACCGCCCGGGCGCTCGCCGGGGGCCGGGCGACCCTGGAACATCGTGCTGTCGCGATCGCGGACACGGGTGAGCGGTTCGCCGCCGACCTGACCGAGTTCGCGGTGGTGTCCGGCACGGCCGCCCCGGGTGGTCTGGCGTTCCTGTTCACCGGTCAGGGTGCGCAGCGCATCGGCATGGGTACGGGCCTGGCTGCCCGGTTCCCGGTGTTCGCGGAGGCGTTCGACGCGATCTGTGCCCGCTTCGACCAGCTGCTGGATGTGCCGCTGCGCGAGGCGATCGGCTCCGACGCGATTCACCAGACCGTTTACACGCAGGCCGGCTTGTTCGCGGTCGAGGTCGCCGTCTACCGGCTGCTCGACTCGTGGGGCGTGACCCCCGACTATCTGCTGGGGCATTCGATCGGTGAGATCGCGGCTGCGCACGTCGCTGGAGTCCTCAGCTTGGATGACGCGGTCACGTTGGTCGCTGCCCGTGGCCGGTTGATGCAGGCCCTGCCCGCGGGTGGGGCGATGCTCGCCGTGCAGGCGTCCGAGGCCGACGTCCCGGAAGGTGTGGATATTGCGGCGGTCAACGGGCCGGACGCGATCGTGCTGTCCGGTTCGGTCGAGGCGATCGACGCGGTGGCGCCGGGGTTCGTCAAGGCGACCCGTCTGACGGTCTCCCACGGGTTCCATTCGGTGTTGATGGAGCCGATGCTGGCCGACTTCGCGGCCGTGCTGAACGGTTTGTCGTTCGGGGCGCCGCGGATTCCGATCGTGTCGAATCTGACCGGTGAGCCGGTCGAGGAGTTGACCGCCGAGTACTGGCTGCGGCATGTGCGGGAGGCGGTCCGGTTCGCTGACGGGGTGTCCTGGCTGGCGTCGAACGGTGTGACGCGGTGTGTCGAGGTCGGCCCCTCGGGTGTGCTGTCCGGGATGGCGGCGCTGACCGCGCCGGATCTGACCTACGCGGCGGCGCTGCGCAAGGACCGCGACGAGACCGAGACGGTGCTCCACGCGGCTGCCCGGTTGTTCGTGGAAGGTGTGGCCGTCGACTGGACCGCCGTTCTCGGCCGCGCCGACCGGCTCGTGGACCTTCCCACCTATGCCTTCGACCGTGCGCGCTACTGGCCCGAGCCGCGAGCCGTGCGGCCCGGCATCGAGGGCGACCCGGCGGAGGCCCGGTTCTGGAACGCCGTCGAGTCGGACGACACCGGCTGGGTGACCGGCGCCCTCGGACTCGGCGAGGACACCGGCGTGGCCGCCGTCCTCCCGGCGCTCGCGGCCTGGCGGCGCCAACGGCGCAACGAGTCGGATGCCGGCCGCCGCCGCTACGCCGAGGCGTGGATCCCGGTGCCGGAGCCCACCGACCTCCGGTCCGGCACGTGGCTGCTGATCCTGCCGGACGGCGTCGACTGCGACGACATCGTCGAGGCCCTCCCCACGGCCCGGACCGTGATCGTCGGGGACACCGCCGGCCGGGCCGAGTTCGCCGCACTCCTGAACGCCACCGACGGCACCGGCCCGCTGCACGTGCTGTCACTGCTGGGACTGGACACCACACCGCATCCGGGACAGCCGGACGTTCCCGCCGGTCTCGCGTCGACGGTCGCACTCGTGCAGGCGATCACCGATCTGCCGAGGCCCGCGAAACTCTGGTGCCTGACCCGCAACGCCGTCGCGACGCCCGGTTCCACCGAACCGCTCGACGCCGTCCAGGCCCACCTGTGGGGACTCGGCCGGGTCGCGGCGATGGAGCTGCCGCACCGATGGGGCGGGCTCGTCGACGTTCCGGCTCGGCTCGGCGAGACCGGGCGGCGCCGTCTGGCCGCGATGCTCGGCGCTTCGGACGAGGACCAGTTGGCGATCCGCCCGGCCGGCGTCCTCGCCCGCCGCCTGCGTCGCTCGGCAGTGGTCCCGCCCACCTCCGGTCAGCCGGAACTCACCGGCACGGTGCTGATCACCGGCGGCACCGGGGCGCTCGGGGCCCACGCCGCCCGCTGGCTCGCCGGCCGGGGCGTACCCCACCTTCTTCTGCTCTCCCGGAGGGGCCTGGAAGCGCCCGGCGCGATCGAACTGGTCCACGAACTGACCGGTGCCGGGACCACGGTCACCGTGCTGGCCTGCGACGTGGCCTCGCGGACCGAACTGGCGGCGGCCATCGACGGCATCCCCGCCGAACATCCGCTCACCGGCGTCGTACACACCGCCGGAGTGACCGACGACAGCCCGCTGGAGACGCTCACCCTCGAGCAACTGGCCACCGTACTGCACGCCAAGACACTGCCGGCGGCGCACCTGGACACCCTCACGGCCGGCCTGCCACTGCGAATGTTCGTCCTGTACTCCTCGATGGCCGGCGCGGTCGGCAATCCGGGGCAGTCCAACTATGCCGCCGCCAACAGCTATCTCGACGCACTCGCCGGCGACCGGCATGCCCGCGGGCTCCCCGCGACATCGCTGGCCTGGGGGCCGTGGGCGGACGGAGGACTCGCCGCCGACGCCGCGCTCGCCGGCCGGCACCGGCATCTCGGCCTCTCCCCGCTGGCCGTCGAACCGGCGATGGACGCCTTCGGCGCTGCCGTCGCCGGCGACCGGCCCGCCCTCGTGATCGGTGACGTCGACTGGGCGGCGTTCGTGGCCGGGACCAGCCCGGCCCGGCCCAACCGGCTGCTTGCCGAACTGACCGACCTGCCGGGCGGCGACGCCCCCACGGGCCGGGACTCCTCGGCGGAACAGCTGCAGAGCAGGCTCGTCCAGGCCCCGGCCGTCGAACGCGACAAGATCGTCCTCGAGGTGGTCACGGCCCAGACGGCGGCCGTGCTGCGGCACAGCGGCCGGGGCGGTGTCGATCCCGCGGCGTCCTTCCGGGACCTTGGATTCGACTCCTTGCTCGCCGTCGAACTCCGCAACCGTCTCGGTGCGGCCACCGGGCTCAACCTCCCGGCGACCCTGGTGTTCGATCACCCCACCCCGGCCGTGCTCGCCGCGCACCTCGGGCCGCAGCTCGTCCACGAGCCGGATCGGCCCACCGTGATGAGCGAGATCGACCGGCTGGAGGCGCTGCTGTTCGGTGTCGCGCCGGACGAGAACGAGCGGGACGGCATCACCGCACGCCTGCGTGCACTGAACGACAAATGGAGCCGTACCAACGCCGGGTCCGACCCCGGCGAAAGCCTTGACGCCGGGCTGGACCTGGCAACCGCCGACGAGATGCTCGAGTTGATCCAGCGCGAGTTCGGCAGCCCCACATGATCACCGACCTGATCCAGAACCGCGTGCTAGGGGACAGCCATGGCAGATGAACAGAAGCTCCTTGACCATCTGAAGTGGATGACCGGTGAGTTGCGCCAGGCCAACCGGCGTCTCCGTGAGGCCGAGGAGGGCGCCCGCGAGCCGATCGCCATCATCGCCATGAGCTGCCGCTTCCCGGGCGGAGTGCAGAGCCCGGAGGACCTGTGGCGACTGGTGGCCGGTGGCCACGACGCCGTGGCTCCGTTCCCCGGCGGGCGGGGCTGGGACGTCGACGCGCTGTTCGACCCGGCCGGTGACCGGCCCGGCACGTCGTACGTCCGTGAAGGTGGCTTCCTGTCCGCGGTCGACGGCTTCGACGCGGACCTTTTCGGCATCGCTCCCCGTGAGGCCGTGGCGATGGACCCGCAGCAGCGGATCCTGCTGGAGACCTCGTGGGAGCTGTTCGAGCGGGCCGGGCTGGACCCGCGCTCGCTGCGGCGCCGGCGGATCGGCGTGTTCGCCGGTACCAACGGCCAGGACTATGCGTCCCTGATCGCCGGCGACGACGAGACCACCGAGGGATATCTGGCCACCGGCACGGCCGCCAGTGTCCTCTCCGGCCGGCTCGCGTACGCGTTCGGGCTCGAGGGCCCGGCCGTCACCATCGACACGGCCTGCTCGTCGGCCCTGGTCGCCCTGCATCTCGCCGCCGAGTCGCTGCGGCGTGGCGAGTGCACCATGGCGCTGGCCGGTGGCGTCACCGTGATGACCACGCCGACCGCGTTCGTGGAGTTCAGCCGTCAGCGCGGGCTCGCCGGGGACGGGCGGTGCAAGCCGTTCGCGGCCGCCGCCGACGGCACCGGCTGGGGCGAGGGCGCCGGTGTCCTGCTGCTCGAACGGCTCTCCGACGCTCAGCGCAACGGCCACCGGGTACTGGCGGTGGTCCGCGGGACGGCGGTCAACCAGGACGGCGCCTCGAACGGGCTCACCGCCCCCAACGGCCCTTCCCAGCAGCGGGTGATCCGTGACGCGCTGGCGAACGCCGGGCTCTCCCCGGCCGAGGTGGACGCGGTCGAGGCGCACGGCACCGGCACGAAGCTGGGCGACCCGATCGAGGCGCAGGCGCTGCTCGCCACGTACGGTCAGGACCGTACCGGGGACCGGCCGCTGTGGCTGGGCTCGGTCAAGTCGAACATCGGCCACACGCAGGCCGCCGCCGGTGCCGCCGGGATCATCAAGATGGTCATGGCCATGCGCGCCGGCGTACTCCCGCCCACGCTGCACGTGGACGAGCCGACGCCGCACGTCGACTGGGCGGCGGGCGCGGTCGAGCTGCTCCGGGAGTCCCGGGAGTGGCCGGAGACCGGCCGCCCGCGACGGGCCGCCGTCTCGTCGTTCGGTATCAGCGGCACCAACTCGCATGTGGTTCTGGAGGCGGCGCCCTCACAGACGGACGATGCGCCGCCGGCCGCGTACGCCGGACCGGTGCCCTTCGTGTTCTCGGCCCGCACCGGCGCCGGACTGCGAGACCAGGCGGACCGCCTCGGCGCGCTGCTGTCCGGGGGCGCCACGGCCGAACCGGCTGCCCTCGGCGCCGCGCTGGCGACCACCCGGGCGGCACTCGACAGCCGAGCCGTGATCGTCGCCTCCGATCTGGACGAGTTGGCCGCCGGCCTGGCCGATCTCGCGGCGGTGTCCGGCACCGCCGCTCCGGGTGGTCTGGCGTTCCTGTTCACCGGTCAGGGCGCGCAGCGCATCGGCATGGGTGAGGGTCTTTACCGCCGGTTCCCGGTGTTCGCGGAGGCGTTCGACGCGATCTGTGCCCGCTTCGACCAGCTGCTGGACCTGCCGCTGCGCGAGGCGATCGACTCCGACGCGATCAACCAGACCGTCTACACCCAGGCCGGGTTGTTCGCGGTCGAGGTTGCGGTGTTCCGGCTGCTCGAGTCGTGGGGTGTCACCCCGGACTATCTGCTCGGGCATTCGATCGGTGAGATCGCTGCCGCCCATGTCGCCGGAGCCCTGAACCTGGATGACGCGGTCACGCTGGTGGCTGCTCGTGGCCGGTTGATGCAGGCCCTGCCTGCGGGTGGGGCGATGCTGGCCGTGCAGGCGTCCGAGGCCGATGTTCCGGAAGGTGTCGACATCGCGGCGGTCAACGGGCCGGACGCGATCGTGCTGTCCGGTTCGGTGGAGGCGATCGACGCGGTCGCACCGCGGTTCGTCAAAGCGACCCGGTTGACGGTCTCCCACGCGTTCCACTCGGCACTGATGGAGCCGATGCTCGCCGACTTCGCCGCGGTGCTGGCGGGTCTCTCCTTCGAGGCCCCGCGGATTCCGGTCGTGTCGAATCTGACCGGTGAGCCGGTCGAGGTGTTCACCGCCGAGTACTGGCTGCGGCATGTGCGGGAGGCGGTCCGGTTCGCTGACGGGGTGTCCTGGCTGGCGTCGAACGGTGTGACGCGGTGTGTCGAGGTCGGTCCGTCGGGTGTGCTGTCGGGGATGGCGGCGCTGACCGCGCCGGAGCTGACCTACGCCGCGGCGCTGCGCAAGGACCGCGACGAGACCGAAAGTGTTCTGCGGGCGACCGGGCAGCTGTGGACGGTCGGTGTGGCCGTCGACTGGACGGCGATCCTGCCGGCGGCCGGGCACGTCGATCTGCCGACGTATCCGTTCCAGCACCGGTCCTACTGGCCGCCGATGCGCGCCGGAAGCGGCAACATCGCGGCCGCCGGTCTGTCCGCCGCCGATCATCCCCTGCTCACCGCCGTGGTCACACTTGCCGACAACGACGGCATCCTGCTCACCGGGCGCCTCTCCACCCACACGCATCCGTGGCTCGCGGACCACGTCGTGCACGACCGCGTCGTCCTTCCCGGCACCGCCTTCGTGGAGCTGGTGCTGCGCGCTGCCCAGCAAGCCGGCGGTCTGGACATCGCCGACCTGACCATCGAGCAGCCGCTCGTCCTCCCCGCCTCCGGCGCGATTCAGCTCCAGGTACGCGTCGCGGCCGTCGACGACTCCGGCGAGCGGCCGGTCCAGGTGTTCGCCCGCCCCGAATCGGAGTCCGGCAGCGAGTCCGAGTGGACGCGGCACGCATCCGGCACCCTCGCCGCCACGGTCGCCACCGGGTCGTTCGACCTGACCGCCTGGCCTCCGGCCGGCGCCGAGCCGATCGAGCTGGGAGACTTCTACGGCGACGCCGCCGAGCGCACCGGCCTGCGATACGGCCCGGTGTTCCAGGGGTTGCACGAGGCCTGGCTCCGCGACGGCGACGTCTACGCGGAGATCGCACTCCCCACCGAGGCACACACCGAAGCCGGCCGGTTCGGTCTGCACCCGGCACTGTTCGACGGAGCCCTGCACGCCGCCGCCCTCGGCGGTCTGCTCCCGGACGACGGCGCCGCCCGCCTGCCGTTCGCGTGGTCCGGAGTGCGCCTGCACGCCTCGGGCGCTCCCATGCTGCGGGTCCGTCTCAGCCCGGACGGCCCGGAAGCCGTCACCCTGCACATCGCCGACGTGACCGGTGGCCCGGTCGCCACCGTCGGCCGGCTCGTCCTGCGTGCGGCGTCCCGCGATCAGCTCGACGCCGGTGCCGGCAGCGAACTGCGCGACGCGATGTACACCGTCACCTGGACCGCACTCCCGGCCCTCACCGGCACCACGGCCGCGGCCGCGGCCACGATCACCGTCCTCCCGGTCTCCGGAACCGGCGGCGACCTCACCGGGCAGGTGCACGCGGTCACCGCTGCCACCCTCACCTCCGTACGGGAATGGCTCGCCGACGAGCGCTTCGCCGACCACCTCCTCGTCGTGCTGACCAGGGGCGCCGTCCCGGTCGGCGGGCCGGTCACCGACCTGCCCGCCGCAGCGGTGCGGGGCCTGCTGCGCTCGGCGCAGACCGAGAACCCGGGCCGGATCGTGCTCGCCGACCTCGATATCGACCTGGCCGAGCCGTCGCCGGAGCTGCTGGCCGACCTGGCCGGCCGGGACGAGCCGGAACTCGCCGTCCGCGGTGCCGAGGTGTTCGCTCCGCGGCTGACCCGGGCGTACCCGGCGACCTCGCTGACGCTGCCCGGGAGTGCCGAGCCCTGGCGGGTCGTCCCCGGCACCGACGGTGCCCTGTCGAGCCTCGGGTTCGCCGAGGTGCCCGAGGTGAGCGCCGCTCTGGCCGCGGGCGAGGTGCGGATCTCGGTACGGGCCACCGGTGTGAATTTCCGGGATGTGCTGCTCGGGCTAGGGGTGTATCCGGAGCCGGATGCGGTGATGGGCTCGGAGGGTGCTGGAGTCGTCGTTGAGGTGGGCCCTGAGGTGACGGGGCTTGCTGTCGGCGATCGGGTGTTCGGTCTGTTCCATGGTGGGTTTTCGCCGGTGGTGGTGGCTGATCATCGGGTGGTGGCCCGGATGCCGGTGGGCTGGTCGTTCGTGCAGGCGGCGTCGGTGCCGATGGCGTTCTTGACCGCCTGGTACGGGTTGCGGGATCTGGGTGGCCTGCGTGCGGGTGAGCGGGTGCTGGTGCACGCGGCCGCCGGTGGTGTGGGTATGGCCGCGGTGCAGTTGGCCACGCTGTGGGGTGCGGAGGTCTTCGCGACCGCTTCACCGCCGAAGTGGGCGGCGGTCCGAGACCTCGGTGTCGACGATGCGCACCTCGCGTCGTCGCGGGATCTCGGTTTCGCTGAGGCGTTCGGCAGTGTGGATCTGGTGCTGGACTCGCTGGCCGGCGAGTTCGTCGACGCGACCCTGGGCATGCTGAATCCCGGCGGCCGGTTCGTGGAGATGGGCAAGGCCGACGTCCGCGACCCGGCTGTGGTGCGCGAGCGGCACGGCGCCTGGTACAAGGCGTTCGACCTGTCCGAGGCGGGGGAGTCCCGGACCGGTGAGATGCTGGCCGAGCTGGTGGTGCTCTTCGAGTCGGGGGCGTTGCGGTTGTTGCCGCCGGCGGTCGCTGATGTGCGGGAGTTGCCGGCGGTGCTGGGCACGATGAGTCGTGGCGCGCATGTCGGCAAAAATGTGGTGTTGCTGCCGTGTCCGGTTGACGGTCCGGTTCTGATCACCGGTGGTACGGGTGGTCTGGGTGCTCTGGTGGCGGCGCATCTGGCTGAGTCGGCGGGTGTGCGGGATCTGGTTCTGGTGAGCCGGTCGGGTTCGGCCGCGCCGGGTGTGGAGGAGTTGGTCGCCCGGTTGGAGTCGGCGGGTGCGTCGGTGCGGGTGGTGGCTGCCGATGTGGCTGATCGTGATGCGCTGGCGGCTGTGGTCGCCGGTGTGGAGCATCTGGCTGGTGTCGTGCACTGTGCCGGTGTTCTTGACGACGGGGTGTTCACCGGTCTGACTCGGGAGCGCGTTGCCGCGGTGCTGGCGCCGAAGGTCGATGCGGTGGTGCATCTGCATGAGTTGACGCGGGATCGGGATCTGCGGTTGTTCGTGGTGTTCTCGTCGGTCTCGGCGGTGTTCGGTTCGGCGGGGCAGGCGGCTTATGCGGCGGCGAACGCGTTCCTGGACGGTTTCATGTCGTACCGCCGTGGTCTTGGTCTGCCCGGTCAGTCTCTGGGCTGGGGTCTGTGGGCGAACGCCGCCGGCATGGGCGGACGCCTGGCGGGCACCGATGCCGACCGGGTGACGCGGGCCGGCGACGCCCTTTCCGACGAGCTCGGGCTCGACCTGTTCGACGCCGCCCGGAAGTTGCCCGACCCGCATCTGATCCTGGCACAATTCGACCTGGCGGGCTTCCGCCGCGCCGGCACCGTCCCGGCACTTCTCAAAAACCTCATCCGCGGTACGGGCCGACGCGCGGCCCGGCACACCGGAGGTGGCTCCGGACTGGCCCGCCGCCTGCAGGCGATGACCGAGGCCGACCGCGAGCGCACCCTCGTCGACCTGGTACGTGACCAGGTCGCGGCCGTCCTCGGCCACGGCGGTGCCGATGCCGTCGACGCCGGGCGCGCGTTCAAGGACCTCGGCTTCGACTCACTCACCTCGGTGGAACTGCGTAACCGGCTGAACGCGGCCGCCGGGATCCGGCTGTCCGCCACGGTCGTCTTCGACTACCCGAACCCGACACTGCTCGCGAACCACCTCGGCCGGCAACTCGCCGGAACGGCCACCGAGTCCGGGCCGGTGGCCACCGTCACGACCGTCGACGCCGACGAGCCGATCGCCATCGTGGGCATGGGCTGCCGATTCCCGGGTGGCGTCGAGAACCCGGCCGACCTGTGGCGGCTGCTGACCGACGGCACCGACGCGATCGGCCCGTTCCCCCTCGACCGCGGCTGGACCGGCGAGTACGACGGATACACCCGAGCCGGCGGCTTCATCGGCCATGCGGCGGACTTCGACGCCCGGCTGTTCGGCATCTCCCCGCGCGAGGCCCTCGCCATGGACCCGCAACAGCGTGTGCTGCTGGAGACGTCCTGGGAGGCGTTCGAATCGGCCGGCATCGACCCGGCCACCCTCCACGGCAGCCAGACCGGCGTCTTCGTCGGCGCTGCCGCCTCCCGGTACGGCCAGGGCGCCGACCTGCCGGCCGAGACCGAGGGACACGTCCTCACCGGTATCGCGACGAGCGTGATCTCCGGCCGGGTCGCCTACTCGTTCGGCCTCGAGGGACCGGCTGTCACCGTCGACACCGCCTGCTCGTCGTCGCTTGTCGCACTGCACCTCGCCGTCCAGGCGCTGCGGCAGGGCGAATGCGACATGGCTCTCGCCGGCGGTGTCACAGTGATGGCGAACCCGGACATCTTCGTGGAGTTCAACCGCCAGCGTGGACTGGCGGCGGACGGCCGCTGCAAGGCTTTCTCGGCCGAGGCCGACGGCACCGGCTGGGGCGAGGGCGCCGGTGTCCTGCTGGTCGAGCGACTGTCCGACGCTCAGCGGCACGGCCACCAGATCCTGGCGGTGGTCCGCGGATCGGCGATCAACCAGGACGGCGCCTCCAACGGGCTGACCGCCCCGAACGGCCCCTCCCAGCAGCGGGTGATCGACCGCGCGCTGGCCGGGGCGGGACTGCGGGGCGCCGACGTGGACGCCGTGGAGGCGCACGGAACCGGCACGGCGCTCGGCGACCCGATCGAGGCCCAGGCACTGCTCGCCACCTACGGCCGGGACCGGGCTCCGGACCGCCCGCTGCTGCTCGGATCGGTCAAGTCGAACATCGGCCACACCCAGGCCGCGGCCGGAGTCGCCGGTGTGATCAAGATGGTGCTGGCGATGCGGCACGGGGTGCTTCCCCGTACGCTGCACGCCGCCAATCCGTCGCACCACGTCGACTGGACCAGCGGGGCGCTGCGCCTGCTCGACGCGACCACGACCTGGCCCGAGACCAGCCGCCCGCGCCGCTCCGCGGTGTCGTCGTTCGGCATCAGCGGCACGAACGCCCACGTGGTCCTCGAACAGCCGCCGGCCGAACCGCAGCCCACCGACCAGCCGCGCTCCGCGTCGTCCCTGGTTCCCTGGGTGGTCACCGGGCACACCGCCGACGCCGTACGCGCGCAGGCCGCCCGCCTGATCGCTTTCGCCACCGAGATCCCCGGGCTCGACCCCGTGGACGCCGGCTACGCACTCGCGACCGGCCGGAAAGCCCAGAAACACCGCGCCGTCGTGCTCGGCGAGAATCTCACCGAGATCGTCGAGGGCCTGAGCATGCTCACGCCCGAAGCCGGGGACGCCGGCCGGACGGCGTTCCTGTTCACCGGCCAAGGCGCGCAGCGCATCGGCATGGGTACGGGCCTGGCCGCCGGGTTCCCGGTGTTCGCGGAGGCGTTCGACGCGATCTGTGCCCGCTTCGACCAGCTGCTGGACCTGCCGCTGCGCGAAGCCATCAGCTCCGAGGCGATTCACCAGACCGTGTATACGCAGGCCGGGTTGTTCGCGGTCGAGGTCGCGATGTTCCGGCTGCTGGAGTCGTGGGGTGTCACTCCGGACTATCTGCTGGGGCATTCGATCGGTGAGATCGCCGCAGCTCACGTTGCCGGGGTTCTGGATCTGAATGACGCGGTGACGTTGGTTGCGGCTCGTGGCCGTCTGATGCAGGCACTGCCGGCGGGTGGGGCGATGCTCGCGGTGCAGGCCACGGAGGCCGAGGTTCGTGAGGCGATCACCGGTCTGCACCTGGACATCGCGGCCGTCGACGGGCCGACCTCGGAGGGCCGGGACGGGCTCGCCGGTCGGGGTCTCGATATCGCGGCTGTCAACGGGCCGAGTTCGGTGGTCGTCTCGGGTGACGCTGCCGCGATCGAGGAACTGGCATCCCGATTCGCCAAGACGACCCAGCTGACGGTGTCGCACGCGTTCCATTCGTCGCTGATGAAGCCGATGCTTGCCGACTTCGCAGACGTGCTGGCGGGGCTCTCCTTCGAGGCGCCGCGTATCCCGGTGGTGTCGAACCTGACCGGTGAGCCGGTCGAGGAGTTCACCGCCGACTACTGGCTGCGGCATGTGCGCGAGGCGGTCCGGTTCGCCGACGGGGTGTCCTGGCTGGCCGGGCACGGCACGACCCGGTTCGTCGAGGTCGGCCCGGCGGCGGTCCTCACCGGGCTGGTCCGGGACGCGGTCGTGGACGGTCGTGTCGTGGCCGTGCTCCGCAGCAACGTTCCGGAGGAACACGCGCTGCTGCAGGCGATGGCCGAGCTGTTCACCGCCGGCGCTGAGATCGACTGGCCCGGGGTCTGCGGTTGGCGTTCCCGTCGCCGGGTGGCCCTGCCGACGTACGCGTTCCAGCGCGACCGCTACTGGCTTACCCCCACCGACGCGGCACCGGTGTCGGATGCCGGGGACAGCGGCTTCTGGTCGGCGGTCGAGCGTGGTGACCACGAAGGACTCGCGGGTGAGCTGCAGGGCGTGGATGTGCAGGCGCTGGAGAGCATGCTGCCCGCGTTGTCCGCGTGGCGTCGTCGTCGCCGATCGCAGACCGTGGTGGAGGGCTGGCGGTACCGGATCGGCTGGGCGCCGGTCGCGGACCCCGGCAAGCCCGAGCTTTCCGGCGCGTGGTTGCTGGTGACCGACGGCCCCGCTGCTGACGATGTTGCGTCGGCGCTGGTGTCGGCGGGTGCCGAGGTGGTGCCGGTCGAGGGTTCGGCTGATCGTGATGTGCTTCGTGAGCGGCTCTCCGCGGTGACCGGCGAGGTCGCCGGTGTCGTGTGGGCTCCCGGCACCGCGTCGGCCTGGTCGTTGACGGTGCTGATGCAGGCGGTTGCCGACGCCGGTATCGGTGGCCGGGTGTGGGCTGTCACTCGTGGTGCGGTGGCGGTGGGTCGTTCGGAGTCGGTCACCGACGTTGCCGCGTCGATGGCGTGGGGTGTGGGCCGGGTTGCTGGGCTGGAGTTGCCTCTGGTGTGGGGCGGTCTGGTGGATCTTCCGGCTGTGCTGGGTGAGCGTGAGGGTCGCCGGTTTGTCGCTGTTCTCGCTTCGGGTGCTGAGGATCAGGTGGCGGTGCGTTCGTCGGGTGTTTTTGCTCGTCGTCTGCGTCCGGCTCCTGCGCTGGGAGCGGTCACTCCGGTGTCGTGGTCGGGGACGGTGTTGATCACTGGTGGTACGGGTGCGTTGGGTGCTCGGGCAGCGCGGTGGGTGGTGCAGCGTGGTGCTTCGCGGGTGGTGCTGGTGTCGCGGCGTGGCGGGCAGGCTGCTGGTGTGGCGGAGCTGGTTGCGGAGCTGACCGGGTTGGGTGCCGAGGTTGAGGTGGTGGCGTGTGACGTCGCCGATCGGGATGCGGTGTCGGAGCTGGTGGCGGGGATCGATGGTCTGACGGGTGTGGTGCATGCCGCTGGTGTCTCCGCGGTGCAGAGCCTGGCCGAGGTTTC